>DLPY01000070.1 GCA_002478685.1 Flavobacteriaceae bacterium UBA7446 | reverse complement strand
CCTGATGCTGCTTGGCTGGAAGTGCTTGGCACACAAACTCCAGGTACAGGTGCAGCTTTTGGAAACTTTGCTTGGACGTACTGGTCTACATTTAGTTCATTTGCTCAGGGTACACTTACAGTTGAAGAAATTGCAGAAAATGTAGTTTCATTCACTTTGTATCCAAATCCATTTGTGAATGAAATTAATGTGTCTAGCAGTAAGTCTATTGACGTAATTTCAATTTATAATACAGTTGGACAGCAAGTTCTTAGAAAAACTAACACTAACCGTGTGGATGTTTCATCACTGAAAAATGGACTTTACTTAGTTAAAGTAGAAGCTGGTGAAAGCATTTACGTTGGAAAAATGTTAAAATAATATTACTATTTTTGGACATTTAAAGAACCTCTCTCCATGCGAGAGAGGTTTTTTTTAAACTTTTAATTATGAGAAAAGTAGCCTTAACCTTATTACTTTTGATTGGATGCATCCATTTATCAAATTCACAAACCATTAGCGGTGTGGTAATTGATGGAGAATTTAATGAGCCACTTCCTTTTGCTAACATCGTTGTTGAAGGAGAAACCATTGGAACTACGTCTGATTTTGATGGAAAATATGCCCTTCAATTAACAGCTGGGACATATCGTGTTAGTTTTTCTTTTGTTGGTTATGAAACAAAATTAATTTCAGATGTGGTGGTTAATGCTTCTGGCGAAACAATTATTGATGTTATTCTAAATCCATCCTCAAATCAACTTCAAGAAGTTGTTGTTACAACGACAGCTAAAAGAAATTCGGAGACGTCTGTACTCAATATTCAAAAAAAATCAATCAATCTGCTTGATGGACTTTCCATTCAGTCGATACGAAAAGCTGGTGACAGCGATGTAGCTGGTGCAATAAAGCGCGTTCCAGGAGTTACAGTTCAAGAAGGAAAGTTTGTTTATGTAAGAGGGCTCGGTGATAGATACTCCAAAACACTTTTTAATGGAATGGAAGTTCCAGGGCTAGATCCTGATCGAAACACACTTCAACTAGACATTATCCCTACAAATCTCATAGATAATATTATTGTCAAAAAATCGTATAGTGCGGATTTACCTGCAGATTTTACGGGTGGAATCGTAGACGTAAAACTGAAAAGTTTTTCTGAATCTCCAAAATATTCTATCAGTTACAGTGTTAGTTACAACCCAGATATGCACCTTAATGATAATTTTATTAAAGACCATAACAGTAAAACAGACTGGCTTGGTTATGACAATGGACTTAGAGATAATAATGTGTACTTTGAGGATTATGACAATCAGTCCACAAATAATGAAGAAATAATCAATAATACACGTAAACTAAACAACAACTTTGGTGTTGTTAATGCGGTTAGTGATGTGAATTACTCGCTAAGCATGACGGCTTCTAATAGCTATGGCCTTAGCAAAGATTTAGATGACAATAGAAGAATTGGTTACATTGCTGCAATAGGATATAAAAACGAGACAACCTTTAATCAAGGTTTTTATCGTGGTACAACCATACTTGAAGATCAAATTTTACAAGATTTTTCTTCTATATCTGGAAACGAAGGGATACAAAACAGGTTCTTAAGTGGATTGTTTGGATTAAGCTATAGAGGTAGGAAATCTAATTACACTGCTAATTTTTTATACCTGCAAAATGGACAATCTACCGCAATCGATGCCTTGTACAAGGAATATATTGAAAACCCTTACACAGCAATTGGCAATACCATTTTATACAATGAAAGAAATATAAAATCAATTCCTGTAGCCGCAAAGTATATTCTTAAAGACGGTAGTCTAAAAATTGATTGGGCCGCATCTTACACTAGAGCAGGAAATTACGACAAAGATAACAGGCAAGCTCTTTTCAGAACTAATAACTCAAGGACGAGGTATTATTTAACTAATTCTGGAACCAATTGGCCCATTAAGATTTGGCGAACTCTTGATGAAGACGTTTATAACGCTAAATTTAATTTACAACAAGAATCAGATATTGGGAGTGTGAATCTTAAACTAAAAATGGGAGGTGCTTTCACTATAAAAGACAGAGATTTTGGGGCGGAATATAATGTCTTGTTTTTTAATAGAACATCAAGGCTTTTAGGTGGAGACTTTAATCTTATCTTAGCTGAAGATAGTATCAGAAAAGAATTAGGTGGAAGTGGCGCATACGTTCAAATTGTAGATAACCCTACAAACAGATATAATGCAAAATCTGAAACACAATCTGCTTATATTTCTAATGAAATAAAGTTCTCAGAAAAAATTAGAGGCGAATTCGGATTAAGAGCAGAGGCGTTCAAAATTTTCTACAGCGGAACAATACGAGAACAAGGGTACAGAGATATAAACCAAAGCTTTCTGGATTTAGTAGATTTATTTCCATCTGCGAATCTTGTTTTTTCTCCCATTAAAGACTTCAACATAAGAATTTCGTACACAAAGACAACGGCAAGACCTTCTTTTAAAGAGATTTCTACTGCCAATATCTATGACCCAATTGGTAAATTTAGGTTTTATGGGAATCCAAACTTGAAACCAACGTACATTAATAACTTTGATTTTAGAATTGAAAAATTTTGGGATAAAAACCAAATTCTAGCTGTTAGTTTTTACAAAAAAGACTTTAAAGATCCTATTGAAATCGTAAACTTAGATGTTTATTCTCCAATTGAATTTACACCGAAAAATAATGAAGGAGGAGAGGTTAAAGGAATCGAAATTGAATCAAGAATTAATGTAATTGATAATGATAGATTCTTAATAAATTTTGGTTTAAATTCTACTTTTATAAGTTCCAAGTTTAAAATGACCGAAGAAGAAATTGAGGGTAGAAAACTGTTTAAACCTGAGGGAGATTTTAGTACAATTCGAGAGTTACAAGGTCAATCACCTTATAATGTTAATTCAAGTGTTGTGCTTACTAATCTTGATACGAACATTGAATTGGCTATGTATTATAATGTACAAGGGCCTACCCTATTTAAAGTAGGGCTTGGACAAGTACCAGAAGTATATACCTTACCTTTTCATAGTCTGAATGGAGGTTTAAAAATTCCAATTAATGGAAAAAGTGATGTCACAATTAAAGCAAATAACCTTTTAAATAGTCGAAGAGTAAGAGAATATGAGTGGTATGGAGAGTTTACCAACTTATATTCACTTATCAATCCAGGAACTTCATTTTCAATTGGTTACAGTTTAAAATTTTAAACCATGGATTTTTACCTGGTTATCATCATTGCCCTAGCGGTACTTGCCACCGCAGACTTGGTTGTGGGAGTTAGCAACGATGCTGTTAACTTCCTCAATTCGGCTATTGGCTCAAAAGCCATTAGCTTCAGAACAGTGATGATTATTGCCAGTTTGGGGGTAGCTGCTGGGGCCATTTTCTCCAGCGGACTTATGGAAGTGGCAAGAAAAGGTATCTTTAATCCTGACTTGTTTTACTTTGATGAAATCATGGTCATATTTATGGCGGTGATGCTTACTGATATTCTATTATTGGATTTCTTTAACACCCTTGGAATGCCTACATCAACCACGGTGTCAATTGTGTTTGAGTTACTAGGTGCTGCCGTAGCCATTTCGCTGGTAAAAATATATTGGGGCAATGCCAATGAATCACTTTATGAATTTATAAATATTAGCAAGGCATCACAGATTATAATGGGTATTTTGCTCTCGGTATTTATTGCCTTTACCGTTGGTGCTGTAGTACAGTACTTAAGTCGGCTTATTCTGACTTTTCATTTTCAAGATAATCCCAAATGGATGGGAGCTGTTTTTGGAGGTATTGCCATGACTGCCATTACATATTTTATCTTAGTCAAAGGAATTAAAGGAACCCCTTTTGCAGACAATCGCTATGATTTCCTGGGCAGCATGTCGCTTAAAGATTTTATGGCCACACAAGCAGATCGAGTCCTATTTATAAGTTGGATGTTGTGGACTGCATTATCGCTGTTGGCAGTTTATTTCTTGCGAACAGATATTTATAAAATCATCATCATCGTTGGGACATTTTCTTTGGCTCTTGCTTTTGCGGGTAACGATTTGGTAAACTTTATCGGTGTCCCTATTGCTGCCTGGCAATCCTTCGAAGCATGGAAAACTTCTGGTGTTAGTGCAGCGCTTTTCAATATGTCCTTTTTATCTGCAAAAGTGGCAACGCCTACGTTATTGCTAATTATTGCTGGTTTGATTATGGTTATCACATTGTGGCTATCCTCTAAAGCACAGGAGGTACTAAAAACTTCAATTGAGTTATCTCGGCAAGAACGCACAAACGAACGTTTTGACTCTAATGCCTTATCCCGTAGTTTGGTGCGTGCTTTTGTAGGTTCAGTAAGAGCTATAGAGTCGGTAACGCCTTCTATATTAACTGAAAAAATAAAAGCTCGTTTTACGCCTGCCAAAATGCAACGCTACTCAAAAACTGAGGATGCGCCTGCATTTGATAATATTAGAGCATCCATAAACCTTACGGTAGCCGCAGTGCTTATTTCTATTGCAACATCATACAAATTGCCGTTATCAACTACTTACGTAACCTTTATGGTGGCTATGGGAACATCTCTTGCTGATCGAGCTTGGGGAGCAGATAGCGCCGTTTATCGCGTTGCTGGGGTGCTTAATGTTATTGCAGGTTGGTTTCTTACTGCGCTAACTGCCTTTACTGCCTGTGGTATTGTAGCGGTAATTATTTACTATGGAAAATTACCTGCGCTACTATCCTTATTGGCATTCACTGTTTTTCTACTTGTCAACAATTATCGTAAGCACAAAAAAAATGTAACTGAGTCCAAGCGCGAACACGATTTACAAATGATTGAGAGTTCTTCGGTTCAAGGACTGATTGTAGAAAGCGCTTACAACGTTTCGATGATGGTTAACAAGTGTAACGATATTTACCTTGCTTCTATAAATGGTTTGGCGAAACAAAACACAGAGGAGCTTCGAAACACAAAACGAGAGGTTGTTCGCCTTGAAAAAGAAATAGAAAAACTTCGTAATGAGTTATTCTACTTCATACAAGAAATGGATGAAGAAAGCTTTGGTGTCAGTCACTTCTACATCAACCTAATTAGTATTTTAGAAGATATGGCGCAATCATTGGCGTACATATCAAAAGTATCTCACAAACATGTAAGCAACAACCACCGGCAGTTAAAGTATTCTCAGATTAAAGAGCTTAAAGAAACGCAATTAGATTTAGATGAGTTATTTGCTGAAATCCGATTTGCCTTTGATTTAACTGATTTTGAAGCTGTTGGCGACATCCTTACTAAAAAAGGAGTGCTCTTTGAAAACATTGACGAGAAGATTAATCAACAGGTACTTAGAACAAGAAGTAAAGAAGAAAAGAGTCCTAAAAACACCACGCTTTTCTTTAGCTTGATGGTTGAAACCAAAGATTTGATTGTAGCTACTTTTAACTTAATTGAGCTTTACTATCTTAAGTTTGACCCAAAAATAGCGCCAAGAAAAGTCGGCGAAGGTAAAAAAATTCGCTAATGAAAAGCGCTACCTAGATTGCGGTTTTTTATTCTAATTGCTACAATTACGAACCGCACATCAGGCAGTCGTCATCGTCACTTTCTTTCGATTTTGCTAGCATTTCCTTAAGCTCAATAGGGCTTAGTGGCTCCACAGCAACAGAGGCTTTTGCCTTGGGCGTGGTGGCTACTTCTGAAACAGGAATGGCTTCTGTCTTTTTCTTAACGGTAAACTTAATCGCGTCCACAGCAGATTTTGTGCGTAAATAATACATCCCTGTTTTTAAGCCGGATTTCCATGCATAAAAGTGCATTGACGTAAGTTTTGACATCGTTGCGCCCTCCATAAACAGGTTCAACGACTGTGACTGATCAATGAAATAACCGCGATGGCGTGACATGTCTATAATGTCCTTCATGCTCATTTCCCAAACCGTTTTATACAGCTCGCGTATATCTGCAGGAATGGTTTCTATATGTTGTATAGAACCATTGGCGCGCATCAATTCTTGCTTCATGTCCTCGTCCCAAAGACCAAGGTTTACAAGGTCTTCTAACAGGTGTTTATTTACAACAATAAACTCACCAGACAACACACGACGGGTGTAAATGTTAGAAGTATACGGTTCAAAACATTCGTTGTTACCCAATATTTGAGAAGTGGATGCAGTTGGCATCGGTGCCATTAATAGCGAGTTACGTACACCGTGCTTCTTGATTTCTTTCCGCAGCCCAGCCCAATCCCACCGACCACTGAGTTCTTCATCCTTAATCCCCCACATGTTGTGTTGAAAATCCCCTTTCGAGATGGGTGAGCCCTCGTAGGACTTGTAAGGTCCATCAGCTTTTGCCATTTCTTTAGACGCAGTTAGCGAGGCGAAATAAATCGTTTCAAAAATTTCTTGATTCAGTGCCTTTGCTTCTTCACTTGTAAACGGTAAACGCAGTTTAATAAACGTGTCGGCAAGACCTTGCACACCCAAACCTACGGGTCTGTGGCGCATGTTAGAGTTTTTCGCTTCAGGAACCGGATAATAATTGCGGTCAATGACCTGATTTAGGTTTTTGGTAACACGCATCGTTACATCATATAATTCTTGATGGTCAAATGCACCGTCTTTTACAAACATCGGAAGGGCAATTGATGCCAGATTACACACAGCTATCTCGTCTTTTGAGGTGTACTCCATAATTTCGGTACACAAATTTGAGGACCGTATAGTCCCCAAATTCTTCTGGTTCGACTTGCGGTTTGCTGCATCTTTATACAGCATGTATGGCGTGCCTGTCTCAATTTGTGACTCTAAAATTTTCTCCCAAAGCTCACGTGCCTTGATTGTTTTACGTCCTCTGTTTTCGGACTCGTATTTTAAGTATAACGTTTCAAACTCTTCGCTATGACAATCGTAAAGCCCAGGACACTCATTAGGGCACATTAGCGTCCACTCGGTGTTTTCTTCCACACGTTTCATGAACAAATCTGGAATCCACATGGCATAGAACAAATCGCGCGCACGCATTTCTTCTTTACCATGGTTTTTCTTTAAATCCAAAAAGTCGAAAATATCGGCATGCCACGGTTCTACATAAATGGCAAACGAGCCTTTGCGCTTACCTCCGCCTTGATCTACATAACGTGCTGTATCATTATATACACGAAGCATCGGCACTATTCCATTTGAGGTTCCGTTAGTGCCCGCAATATATGAGCCTGTGGCACGGACATTGTGAATAGATAGTCCAATACCCCCTGCAGACTGTGAAATTTTTGCTGTCTGTTTTAAGGTATCATAAATGCCATCAATACTATCGTCGCGCATCGCTAACAAAAAGCATGAAGACATTTGGGGTTTTGGTGTTCCGGAGTTAAAAAGTGTAGGCGTAGCGTGCGTAAAGTAACGCTTCGACATTAGGTGGTAGGTTTCAATAGCAGCGTCCAAATCCGTTGGGTGAATCCCCACAGAAACGCGCATCAGCATATGCTGTGGACGCTCGGCAATGTTCCCGTTTATCTTGAGCAAATAGGAACGCTCTAAGGTTTTAAATCCAAAATAGTCATACCCAAAATCACGATTATAGATGATAGTTGAATCGAGTAAATCGGCATTCTTTTGAATTACATCATACACCTCATCAGAAAGCAATGGTGACTTTTTCTCGGTACGTGGATTCACGTACTCATAAAGGTCAGTCATGGTTTCTGAAAAAGATTTTTTGGTGTTTTTGTGCAAGTTCGAAACCGAAATGCGTGCTGCAAGTTGTGCGTAATCAGGGTGTACTGTTGTCATGGAGGCAGAGGTTTCTGCTGCAAGGCTATCAAGCTCAGATGTGGTAACACCATCATACAATCCCTCAATAACTTTCATGGCAACTTTTACAGGATCTACAAGCTCATTGAATCCATAACACAGCTTACGTACACGTGCGGTAATTTTGTCGAACATGATAGGTTCGTTGCGCCCATCTCTTTTTACTACATACATAGTGTTGTTTTTATTATTGGTTAATGCAGTGAAAGTCCATAAAGACAATCAACACATGTACTGGCATGCGGAGTAGACTAAAAGTCGTCGCCGAACGAGTACTTTTCTGTTTCTTCCTTCTCTTGGTTCATCACACCCGCTTTTTGGTATTCTGACACGCGCTTTTCAAAAAAATTGGTTTTTCCTTGAAGCGAAATCATATCCATAAAATCAAACGGGTTAGACACATTGAACTCTTTTTCTAAGCCAAGTTCTACAAGTAGGCGATCAGTAACAAACTCCAAATACTGTGTCATCAGTTTGGCGTTCATTCCAATAAGACTTACGGGAAGCGATTCCGTAATAAACTCACGCTCGATGTTTAAGGCGTCGATGATAATTTCTCGAATACGTGCTGGTGAAACTTTGTTCACCAAGTGGGTGTTGTGCAAATGAACAGCAAAGTCACAGTGCATTCCCTCGTCACGAGAAATTAATTCGTTTGAAAAGGTTAGGCCTGGCATTAAGCCGCGTTTTTTGAGCCAAAAAATAGAGCAAAATGCACCTGAAAAGAAAATCCCTTCAACCGCAGCAAACGCAATAAGTCGCTCTGCAAACGAATCTGACTCTATCCAACGAAGTGCCCAGTCTGCCTTTTTCTTGATAGCGGGGAATACTTCAATGGCTTGAAAAAGGCTGGTTTTTTCTGTTTCGTCTTTAACGTAAGTATCAATTAACAGCGAATAAGTTTCCGAGTGGATGTTTTCCATCATGATTTGAAACCCATAGAAAAATTTAGCTTCGCTAAACTGTACTTCGTTCACAAAATTCTCGGCTAAGTTTTCGTTAACAATTCCGTCCGATGCTGCAAAAAACGCTAAAATATGTTTGATAAAGTAGCGCTCATCATCATTTAGCTTTTCTGTCCAATCTGTCAAATCTTGTTGTAAATCGATTTCTTCCGCCGTCCAAAAACAGGCCTCTTGCTTTTTATACCACTCCCAAATATCATGGTGCTGAATAGGGAAAATAACAAAACGGTTCTTGTTTTCAGACAAAATGGGCTCTACAGAAACTGACATAATTTTTTTTAAATGTTAAATTGGGATACTTATTGCACTACAAATGTTCCAAAAATTAAGGACAAATAAAAGGCATACTTTTCCACAATGCCTTTTAGTTTTTAACAAAAACTAAGGTTTTCCTTACAAAAATTTGATGAAAACATAAATTATAATATGCTGATTTAAAGCACTTTATAAAAATGTCTTATGGGAAGACCGTTTACTATTTTTTTGTTGCGCCGCAAATTCTTGAGCCGCCTGCTGCAAGTCATTATACCACGCTTGACCAAATTTTCTTACCAATGCTTTTTCTACAAATTGGTACAACGGACGCTTCAACGCCTTACCCAAATCACAACCCGAACGGCAAATAGCCCAGTCATGGTAATTAACAGCTACAAAGGCACTGTAGTTTTTTAGTCGAACGGGATACAAATGACACGAAATCGGTTTCTGCAATGTAGTGTCACCATTGCGATGTGCTTGTTCAATACCACATTGCGCAATGCCTTTGTCGTCGTAATTGATGTAGGCACACGCCTTGCCGTCTATGAGTGGTGTTTCCCATTCTTTAAAAGCGTTTTGAGTAGCAACTCCTTGTGCCTGTAGCGCAACAACCCCTTCTGGGGTCAAATAAGATTTAACCTCATTCCAATGGGCTTTCAATTGTTCAATTTCTTCCAATTCTAAGGGTGCACCTGCCTCGCCCTCAACGCAACATGCGCCTTTGCACGCCGATAAGTCGCACGTAAACGCTTGTTCAAAAAGCGCCTCGGAAACCAAGGTTTTACCTAACTGGAACATACAGCTAAACTACAATTTTGATTGCACAAAAAAAGTATCTTTAACCCATGTTTAGTTTGAAAGAAATCATCACGTGTACTATGGTGCTTTTTGCCGTAATTGATATTATTGGCAGCACACCGATTATTATTGGACTTCGTCAAAAAGTAGGACATATTCAATCCGAAAAGGCCTCGCTTGTAGCAGGAGTTATCATGATTGGATTCCTTTTCTTAGGTGAAAGTATACTAAAGTTAATAGGTATTGATGTGAATTCCTTTGCAGTTGCAGGTGCACTAATTATTTTCTTTTTAGCACTCGAAATGATTTTGGGCATTCAGCTATACAAAGATGAATCGTCCGAAACAGCATCTATAGTGCCAATAGCCTTCCCTCTTATTGCAGGTGCAGGAACGCTCACTTCGTTGCTATCGCTTCGAGCAGAGTATGATGTTGCGAATATCATCTTTGCCATTGTCATCAACATCGCAATCGTTTACACGGTTTTAAAATCATCTAAAAGCATAGAGCGTGTTTTAGGACAATCAGGTATTAATATTATCCGTAAAATTTTTGGTGTAGTACTTATGGCAATTGCCGTAAAGCTATTTGCTGGAAATTTGCAGCAACTATTTCACTAGTCGAAAAAGAAACTGAAATACTGAAAAAACTTTGAAAAAAGGGTTAAGCAAGTTTTACGTCGCTTGCCGCCTTGCCTCTTTTTCCATCAACAACTTCAAATGTAACACTATCGCCTTCGTTGATTGAAAGACCATCTAACGCGCTAATGTGTACAAAAACATCCTCTCCTGAGTCAGTAGTTATAAAGCCAAACCCTTTTGACTCGTTGAAAAATTTAACAGTACCTTGCATAAAAATATAGTTTAAGCAAGATTACAACAATTATTTAGATTTAAACCATATTGAGTAAATTATATTTCTATCCTAAACTAAATCTCCAATAATAATTGTGACAAATACTTAGCTATATTTGTTTAAAATTTTTGATTGCTATCGTAAATTATTTAAAATTAAATTATGAAAATTCTGATTTATGTTTTTTTAGCACTCGCCGCTGGACTGCTTGTTTTTAATGTTTTTCATATTGATTTTGAAGCGCCCCTAGAAGGCGATAGTTTTGCTGCTACTGTTGGAGTTGGTGCGAGTTTGTGTGCCATTATATTGCTTGTGATTTTAAAAATCGCTCTAAAAATTCAAAAGAAAATCAAGAATCAATCCTGAGGTAGAGCAACTAACTCCACACCTGCTCGTTCCAAAAAATCTAATCCGGAAGAATCTTTGTAGGCCGTGGCGTAAACTACTCGTTTTATACCCGCTTGATGGATAAGTTTGCTGCATTCTTTACACGGCGAAAGTGTGATATAGAGCGTTGCACCGGCACAAGACTGCGTAGAAGACGCTACCTTCATAATGGCATTTGCCTCAGCATGAAGCACATACCATTTGGTGTAATGGTCTTCGTCCTCGCATTCGTTTTCAAAGCCAGTTGGTGTACCGTTATATCCGTCTGAAATAATCATCCGATCTTTCACAATTAAGGCACCCACTTTTTTGCGTTCACAATGCGAAAGTTGTGCCCATTCCATTGCCATACGCATATAGGCAATGTCGTAGCGAAGTTGTTTTTTGGCAGCTTTTGTCATAGTGCGTTTGCAGATGAAATCAAAATGGGTACCAAAATACCGATAATTATACTACTGCCCACAAGCATCCGGTCACGCTTTAAAACACCCAAACGACTTAGTGCCGTATTGAGAAAAACAACGGCAATAACCGCTATAATTTGAGCAGTCTCAATGCCAAGTGTAAAATACAGCAGCGGTAAACCAATGCCTTTATCGGCAAAGACCATCGAAAAATAATTGGAAAATCCCAGTCCGTGAATGATACCAAAAAACACCGCTAGTAGCGTAAATGGGGTAGATGATTTTGCGGAAATGGCATTGTTCCAATACAACACATGAAAGGCAGTTAGCAAAATGGTAATGGGAATGAGGAACTCAATCAAGGATGGCGAAATATGCACAATGCCCGCCGATGCTGCCCAAAGCGAAACCGTATGCCCTATGGTAAAGACGGTGACCATGAGCACCAATTGATGTAATTGCTTGTATAAATACGGTAAGGTAAGCACCACCAAAAACAGGAGATGGTCAAAGGCATTGGGATCTAAAATGTGGTTTAAACCAAGTTTAGTGTAAAAAAGAAAATCGTCCATAAGTATTAAAATCCGCGTTCGTTTTTGATGGCTTCGTATGCTTCTTGTATGCGCTGAAACTTTTCTTTGGCTGCCTTTTCGGCTCCAGGCCCTAAGTTACGAACTCTATCGGGATGATGTTTTTTAACCAAATCTCGATATGCTTTCTTAATTTCTGCATCTGTCGAAGACTTAGATACTTCTAAAATTGTGTATGCGCTGTCGGTTTGAGCAACAAACATGGCTTTAATGCTATTAAAGTCTGCTGCGCTAATGCGCATATAGCCTGCAATTTCGCTGAGCTTTCTAACTTCTACAGGTGATACGTTTCCATCGGCTTTGGCAATGCGAAACAAAAAGTCGAGCATTTGTAGTCGTGCTTCATAACGGGTACGGGTTACCAAAAACTGCCCTATTTCCATTGCAGTAACCCCCGATTTTTTAAATTCGGCATTGTAAATTCTAAATATCTCGTTTGCCCTATCTTTTCCAAAAAACTGTACAAACTGTGCCCGCACATAATTCAACTCGGACTGTGTAGCTTTGCCATCGGCTTTGATAACCATGCTTGCCAATGCCAGCAAACGAAGTTCAAATTCCTGAGCAGAAACCCGTGTAGTTTGAAAAGAAGTTCTAATTCGTCCACTACTCCCCGCCCCTAAAATAGTACCCAAAAAAAAGCCCAAAAATGCCCCTGGAAACCGAAACACCATATAGCCTATAAAAGCTAATAACCATCGCATCGTGCAAAAGTACGAAGGATTTTAGGCGGATTTAATTTACTTTAGCATAAATTTAATCCATAGGATGTACACACCCGAAACCCGTAGATTTAAAAGAACACGCGGATTTGTAAAAAAGCACTTACCTAAAAACGCCTCTTTGCTAGACTTGGGAACTCCCAATGCCCTTTCAGCATTTTTAACAACTGCTGGTTATAGTGTTCAAAACACCAAAGGAGAAAACTTAGATACCGATTACCATACCTATCTCAATACCGATGTAGATTGTGTTACTGCTTTTGAAATTTTTGAACATATGTTGGCACCGTATAACATCTTAAGCCAAGTAAATTGCAATAAACTCATTGCTTCGGTGCCCCTAAAATTGTGGTTTGCGCGTGCCTATTGGAACAACAAAGACGATTGGGATAAGCATTATCACGAATTTGAACAAAAACAATTTGATTTTTTACTCGAAAAAAGCGGTTGGGTAATAAAGGACTCAATGCGTTGGGCTTCGCCCGATTATAAAAAGATTGGCATTCGTCCATTGTTGCGCTACATCACGCCGCGCTATTATATGGTATATTGCGAACGTGCATAAATCCACTAGCTTCCTTATCTTTGTCCTTTAAATTGAATGCTATGTACCCTGCTGAAATTGTTCAACCCATGCGCGACGAGCTAACTGCCGTAGGCTTTACCCAATGTACCACTGCCGAAAGCGTAGCTTTAGCATTAAACAAAAGTGGCACCACACTTGTGGTTGTCAATTCGGTTTGCGGATGTGCAGCCGCCAATGCACGCCCAGGTGCGCGTATGTCACTTGCCAACGATAAATCACCTGAACAACTCATTACTGTTTTTGCAGGTGTAGATAAAGAGGCTACTGCGGAAGCACGCAGTCAAATGGTGCCTTTTCCTCCATCTTCACCAAGTATTGCCCTTTTTAAAGATGGTGAATTGGTACATATGTTAGAACGTCATCACATTGAGGGACGCCCTGCAGAACTTATTGCTGAAAACCTTAGAGAAGCATATAGCGCACACTGCTAAATTATACCATGGCTAGGCTCCTTTCTTATCCGCTTAGCGCATTGTACTACCTTGTTTTTGGGAGTATTCTTTTACTGTTTGACGGCCTGCAACGCTTGTGTTTTTTGTTTGGCTATCAAGCGCATAAAAAAAGTGTTGATGTGCTTAATTTATTTCTTTTAAAATGTCTCAACATTATAGGTACTCGTTTTGTTTTTGATATGCCCTTTGCATTAGAAAAAAATCAATCCTATATTATAGTTTCCAACCACCAAAGCACCTATGACATCCCACCACTCATTTGGTATTTTAGAAAAGTTCACCCTAAATTTGTTGGAAAACAAGAGCTCGGAAAAGGCATACCAAGCATTTCGTTTAACCTAAAGCATGGCGGTTCAGTACTCATCGATAGAAAAAATCCAAAACAAGCGATAGAAAAAATCAAAGCGTTTGGAGAACAACTTGCCGCAACGCGTCGGAGTGCCGTAATTTTTCCTGAAGGAACACGAAGTAGAAACCATGAGCCTCGCCCATTTCGATATGCTGGGTTAATGCAGCTAGCCAAGGTTATGCCAAATGCAAAACTGTTGGGGGTTACCATAAATCATTCATGGAAAATTTCCCGACATGGATTATTCCCGTTGGGTATTGGCACAAAAATGATACTAAAAGTGCATCCTCCAATTGCCATTCCAAAAGAGGGTGTTGCAGATACATTGCGTCAGTTGGAAGAAAAAATTAAAGCTTCCGTTCTGCCTTAATCTATACGTGGAAAGCAAACTTCAAATCGCGTAGCCACATCGGGGTTTGACTCAAATCGTACTTTGCCACCATAGGCTTCTGCAATAGATTTCACCATACTCAATCCAAGTCCCATGCCGCTTGTTTTGGTGGTAAACGTGGGCTCAAAAATACGATCACGAAGTGCTTCGGAAATGCCTTTGCCGTTATCTTGTACAGACAAACAAACCGCTTTTTTGTCTCCGAAAAGATGTACAAGTATGCTTGGCTTACTAACCTCCGCGCACGCTTCAATTGCATTGCTCATCAGGTTATTTACAATCCGAACCAATTGCGTGGCATCAAGTTGAGCGTAATACGTTTCATCCGCTTTCAAAGCAATAGGCGCATCTTTATACAATTCCAATGCGCGCTGAACGGTTACCGTTACGTTTAATCGCTCTGATTGCCCAGTGGGCATGGCTGCAAACTGAGAAAATGCCGAGGCAATGGCACTCATCGTATCAATTTGCTGAATCAGGGTTTGGCTGAATTCGTGCACTTGCGTCTTCCATTTAGAAGACCCTTTGGCAACTTGTTGCTCAAAATGTTGAATGCTCAATCGCATGGGCGTTAGCGGGTTTTTGATTTCGTGTGCAACCTGTTTTGCCATCTCCCTCCACGCAACTTCTCGCTGCGATTTGGCAAGTTTTACAGCACTTTGCTCCAACTCATCTACCATGTGATTATAGGCTTCTACCAAAGTCGATATTTCCTTACTTGCTTTTGTCAATTCAATTTTGGTGTTTGATTTGGCAAGTTTGGTTTGATTTAGCTTTACGCTAATTGTTTCGAGCGACTGCGTTATATAGGAAGATACAATTAACGCCAAAATAATGGCAATGATAAGCATAACGACATATACCTGCACCAAGCGAACTAAAAAGGCATTTAATTCTAAAGAACTGAGTGAATCGTCATCAAAATACGGCACATTTAAAATGGCAAGAGGCAACCCATCTGGATCAAAAATATAAAAGTAGGAGGAGCGCATTCGAATGCCGTCTGTGGTGCTAACGTCAATAAGATGCTCTAAGGGATTAGATTGCAATTGTGTTAACAGCGTTTTGGGAAGCACATGAACAGGGTTAGTTTCCATAAGCTGCGTGGACGACATCAATACCCCCGAAAGGCTATATATCCTAAAGTTGATGTTTAGCACGTCTGCCGTTTGCTGCTTATGCGGTTCAAAAATGGTGCTTAGATTTTCTGGGGTAACTTTAGTGGCAGCATCTTGAAGTAAATACGTAATCCGTTTTTTTAGCTGATTTTCTTTACGCTCTAGGCGTTGTTCGTGATAGGCGTTGGACTGTTCACTATACTGAAAAATGGTAACGCCAGCAATGAGCAACGAGGCAACAACTACCAAAAAAATAAGGGCAATAAAAATACGTGCACGAAGAGATAGAAACCGCATTAGGCTACAGTTTTGGGGTTCGGTAGCGTTTGTAAAGGCGGATTCCAAACATCAGCAGTAATGCTAAACCCGCCAAACCAATGATTCCAAAAACCCAATCTAGGCTGTTTTTGAGTATGGCAAGGAATACCACCGCAAACAGAATCAGCGTAGCGCCCTCATTCCAAACGCGAAAAAAAGTAACACTATAGCGATGTTCGCCACGCAAAAATTCTTTGTATAGCTTATGGGTTTTAGCATGATACAAAAGCAATAACCCCACAAAAATAAGCTTTACCCACATCCATGGTTGGGCGAGCCAAATGGGCATCAGAACCAACAACCACACCGCAAAAAGCGTCGCTAAAATCCCTGATGGCACCGTAATAATAACCCATAACCTCCGCATCATCAATTGAAATTGCGGTAATAATATCTCAGCTTCATTTTTGGGTCGTGCTGCGGCTTCTACTTGGTACACCATGAGTCTTGGGATATAGAACAACCCCGCAAAATAGGTAATCACAAAAATCAGATGTAGGGCTTTTATGTAGTTATAAGCTTCCAAGTACAAACAATTGACCTAAAGGTACATTTTTTTAAACTAAGATGCTGTTGCCCATTCATCAATCCAACGACTAAGAACATTTACCCAATCATCACGGTCGTTGATGCAAGGCACTACGTGCATTTCCTCGCCACCTTTTTCTTCGAAGTCCTCCTTGGCTTCCATGCCAATTTCCTCTAGCGTTTCTAAACAATCGGATATAAACGCCGGCGTTACTACAGCCATTTTACTAGTACCATTTTTAGCAAAATTTTCTACTGCCTTATCTGTATAAGGGCGCAACCATTTATCACCAGCTAATCTGGACTGAAAAGACGTAGAATAAGTTCCTGGACGCAACTCCAAGTATTCAGCAACTTGGCGAGTTGTTTCATAACACTGATGGCGATAGCAATATGCGTGCGCCTCGGATTTGGTTTGACAACATTGTCCATCAATTTTACAATGCGATTTGGTTACATCCGATTTGCGAATATGACGTTCTGGAATCCCGTGATACGAAAATAACAAGTGTTCCCAAGGCTTGTCTTGCAAGTATTCTTGAATAGAATTCGACAGCACACGAATATAATCAGGGTGATGATAAAAAGCAGGCAAATGTGTAAAAGACATTTTGGGAAATTGGGCAGCCCTAATTTCTTCTGCCAAAACCAGAATGGTTTCTGTCGTTGCCATGGCGTGTTGCGGATAAAGCGGAATAAGCAACACCTCATCAACCCCTTTTTGGTGCAATTCTTCCAAGCCAGATGCAATGGAAGGTTGTCCATAGCGCATTGCCAATGCAATGGGTGCCGGGGTTTTTTTAGCTACTTTTTTTTGAAGTCGTTCAGAAAGCACAATAAGTGGCGAGCCTTCTTTCCACCAAATTTTTTTGTACGCTTTTGCTGAGCGTCTGGGTCGGGTTTTTAAAATAATCCCCTTTACCAAAAACGTACGAAACCATTTGGGAACGTCTATGACGCGTTCGTCCATTAAAAATTCTTCCAAATAGGGCTTAACGTCCTTAGCAGTAGGGCTTTGGGGTGAGCCTAAGTTCACCAATAGTACTCCTTTCATAGCTTAATTTTTCGTTACGAAGATACAGACAAAAGGTATTTTTTGGGCGTTGTTCCGAACTTCTTTTTAAAGGCATCAATAAAGTGGCTTGAATTGCTGTAGCCAAGTTGTAAGGCAACCTCGTTTACATTATTTGATCCAGAGCTCAAAAGTTGGCGGGCATAATTCATTTTGTGATCCAACACAAATTGATACACGGTACTTCCATAAAGCTGCTTAAAGCCCTCTTTTAGTTTCTTGAGGCTAAGTCCTATTTCATCTGATAATTCTAGTAAACTTGGCGGGTTGGTCATGCGTTGGAGTACAATTTTCTTAGCGTTTCTGATTTTTCTTACATTTTCTTCATCTACCAAAAAAGGGCACTCTGCTACGTCTGTGGCTTCTGTAGGGTTAAAATACAAACTCAATAATTCATATACTTTACCCTTTAAATACAATCGGCTCATTAGTGCATTGGGTTGATGCTGCAAAATTTGACTTAACGCCACCGCCATGGAAGGTGTCATAACAACATCTTTGTAGTATTTTTTATTGATGTTTTCATCAGATAAAAAAGGAATCTGATCCGCCTCTTGCGAAAATAAACTATGAAATTTTTTTATTGATATTAAGACAGTTACCAATTGCGAGTTTGGGCTTACAGTTAATTCCATAGGAAGGTCGCGTTGCGGATTGTAGAGCAACAATACGTGTTCGTCTAAAAGTGGAAGGCTATACGTACGCTGATTAAAATGAAAGGCTGCACTGCCACGAAAGCAAAAATGAAATTGTATCAAACTAGCATCTACATGACGGACAATTGGCTTGGAGGTGTCAGCGTTGTTTTCATACGCCAATACGTGAAACCCGTCCACTATGTGTTGGTCTAATCGGGGACTTAAAACGTTATTTTCTGACGACATAATATGTCTCTGTTTTTGTTCATCACTACAAATTTACAAAGAAAAATTGGAGTTTTTAGCGATGCTAAACAAGTTCTAATAACGATACAAAAAGTACTTTTAACGGTATTTTTTGTGTATGCTGTGCGTTATTTTTGCTTCGCAACAAAAAACCAAAAATGCCGTCAACGGATATTTTTTACTGTGTAGGTGTTAGCTACAAAAAAGCCAATGCATCACTAAGAGGTAAGTTTAGCCTTACCTCAAAATCAATCCCTTTTTTACTTGATGATGCCCGTGCACATGGTATTTCCTCACTAGTGGTAAGCTCTACCTGTAATAGAACCGAGCTTTATGCACAGGTTGAAAACGCCGAAATACTAAAATCGTTATTATTTAAACACTCTGAGGGTACACTGGAAGCTTTTGAAACGGTTGGTATAGTGCGTCAAGGGCAGCATGCCATTGCGCATTTGTTTCGGGTAGGAACAGGTTTGGATAGCCAAATATTGGGTGATTTTGAAATCATTGCGCAGCTAAAGCACAGTTTTAAGCTATCTAAACGAAATAACATGTTGAGCTCGTTTATGGAGCGTATGTTTAATGCCGTAATCCAAGCGAGCAAACGCATCAAAACCGAAACTGAATTATCCTCTGGAGCAACATCAGTTTCCTATGTTTCGGTACGTTATATGTTAGATAATATTCCCGATTTAGATCACAAGAATATTCTTCTTTTTGGGGTTGGGAAAATTGGTCGAAATACATGCGAAAACCTTATAAAACACACCAAAAACAAGCATATTACCTTAATCAACAGAACGCGTGAGCGTGCCGAGGAATTGGGGGGTAAATTCCAAATTGAGGTAAAAGATTACGCCGCCCTTCCTGTAGAAATTCGCAAAGCAGATGTGCTGGTTGTTGCTACGGGTGCCGAAAAACCTACTATTGCCAAGTCGATTATCCATACAGACAAACCCCTGCTAATTTTGGACTTATCAATGCCCAAAAATGTACATTCAAATGTGCAAGAATTACCAAATGTTAGTCTGTTACACCTTGACGAGCTTTCCAAAATGTCTGACGAAACACTTCAATTGCGCAAAAAATTTGTACCACAAGCCGAGCAAATTATTGCTGAAGTATTGGAAGAATTTAATGAGTGGGTAAAAACACGAAAGTTTGCTCCTGCCTTAGTTGCAGTTAAAAAATTGATGTACAGTATGCAGCAACAAGAATTGGAAGTGCAGCGCAAAAAAAATCCTTTCTTCGATGAAGCGCAAGCTGTAGCTGTTTCTGAACGTCTTATTCAAAAACTTACCAACCGAATGGCAAATCACTTGCGTGAAAGCGCCAATACCGACGAAAGTGTTAAGGCACTAGAGACACTTTTTAATGTTGCAACAGATGAGTAGTCCCGTTCGCATTGGAACCCGTGGTAGTGCACTTGCGCTCTGGCAAGCACGTTGGGTGCAAACCATGCTAACGTCTGTAAGATTAAAAAGCGAGCTAGTTCCCATACAATCTAGCGGAGATCAGCAACAGCAAAAACCACTTTATGAATTGGGCGTGCAGGGCATTTTTACCAAGGAGCTCGACACTGCCTTACTTGATAATACAGTGGATATTGCCGTACATAGTATGAAAGATGTGCCAACGCAATTACCCAAAGGAATCGTTGCTGCATTTGTTCCGAAACGTGGTGCCTGGCAAGATGTGTTTATTCCAAATAAAACAGATTGGACATCTGAAAATAGTGTTGTTGCAACAAGTAGTTTACGGCGTGCTGCGCAGTGGCGATACAAATATCCGTCGCACAGTATTGCTGACATCCGCGGAAACATTCCCACGCGACTAAAAAACCTTAGCGAATCTAATTATGATGGAGCCATCATGGCAATGGCAGGGCTTTCTCGGCTAGAAATACTTCCCCATAATAGTGTGGTATTGGACTGGATGATTCCCGCGCCAGCTCAAGGGGCAATTTTGGTTACTGTATTAGCGGAAAATCAAAAGCTGCTTCCCACACTTAAAAAATTAAATCACGAAGAAACAGCGCGTTGCGTTGAAGAAGAGCGTCTGTTTTTACAGATCCTCGAAGGTGGGTGTACAGTACCCATTGGCGCACATGTGCAAATGATGGAAAATAACATACATTTTAAAGGATGTATTACCCAAAAAGATGGGGGAAAGCAATTGATTTTTGATGAAGTTTTCCCATTAAATGCAAAAAACATTGGGCAAGTTGCTGCCGAACAACTTCTTGAGAAGGGTGCTAAAGAAATATTGGATGTATAAGCCGCTAATCTTGTCGACAAAAATATTACCCTATGGGTTGAGAGAGCGAATCGTGCAAAACGGATTGGCATATATGGAATACAATGCCATTCGTGTTTCACCAATAGCATTTGAAATGCCACCACCAGTAGATTATGTGATTTTTAGCAGTCAAAATGCAACAAATGCCGTGTTGAAAAAAGCACATTCGTTACAGCAAAGCAACGTACTTTGTGTGGGAAAACAGTCTGAAAATCTACTTTTAGAAAATCAGATAAAACCACTGAAAACAACTAAAAACATGTCAGAATTGATTGATTTTATTCAAAAAATAGATAAAAAAGGTCAATTTTTACATTTTTGTGGAAATCGAAGATTGCCTCTTTTAGCCAAAAAAATGAAAGTGTGGGAGCGTGATTTTAAGGAAGTTGTAGTATATCAAACCGAAGGTGCCAATACAAAAATTGATGCTACTCCAAGCGCGGTGCTTTTCTTTAGTCCAAGCGGTGTTGAAAGCTACGAAAAGCACAACAACATAGCAAACACACACTGTTTTTGTATTGGGAGCACCACAGCCGCTGCACTTAAGCAAACGCCAAAGTCTGTTCACGTTATGGTAAACCCTAATACGGAACAGCTGGTGTCAAAAGCAATTCACTATTTTAAACTATCACAACATGCTTAAAAACGACTTATTTCTTCGTGCGCTAAATGGTGAAGCGTTATCTAGGCCCCCTGTATGGATGATGCGTCAAGCTGGACGCTATCTGCCTGATTTTATCAAGTTAAAGTCAAAGTATGATTTTTTTACACGTTGCCGCACTCCTGAATTAGCGACCGAAATCACCGTCATGCCTATTAACCAAATCGGAACCGATGCCGCTATTTTGTTTTCAGATATTTTAGTGATACCACAAGCTATGGATATTACAGTGGAAATGAAAGATGGGGTTGGTCCTTGGTTACCCAATCCGATTCGGAATACCAAAGACGTAGAAAATGTGGTAGTTCCAGATGTCGAAGATAGATTGCATTACGTAATGGAAGCTGTAAAACAAACAAAAGCAGCGTTGGAAAATCGTGTGCCGTTAATCGGGTTTGCCGGTTCTCCATGGACAATTTTGTGCTATGCTGTGCAAGGGCAGGGCTCCAAAAGCTTTGATTTGGCAAAAGGGTTTTGCTTTTCGCAACCAAAACAAGCACATCAGCTACTTCAAAAAATTACCGATACTACCATAGCCTACCTAAAGGCAAAAGTACGAGCAGGTGTTGATGCTGTGCAACTCTTTGATTCGTGGGGTGGCATGCTCAGCGAAAATGATTATCAAACCTTTTCATGGCAGTATATGCAACAAATTATCAATGTGCTTAAAGATGAAACCAAAGTCATTGCTTTTGCCAAGGGCTGTTGGTTTGCGCTGCCAACTATGGCACGCTCGGGTGCTCATGCTTTAGGTGTGGACTGGACGTGTTCGGCACGAAATGCGCGCTATTTGACTGGTGGACAAATTACATTACAGGGCAATTTTGACCCATCTAGATTGCTATCGCCCATACCAGAAATTCAAAAAATGGCAAAAGATATGGTAGATGGATTTGGCACGCAACACTACATTGCCAACCTCGGGCATGGTATTTTACCTAACATACCTGTTGACCACGCTAAAGCGTTTGTAAATGCTGTAAAATCTTACGGTGCATAGCCATGAAAGTTCAATTTACTTCATACATAAAACAGCTTCAAAATCGCATCACTATAACTTTGGAGCAAGAAGACGGCTCAGCAATATTTAGAGAAGATGTGTGGCAACGCCCTGGCGGTGGAGGCGGCAGAACACGAGTGATTGAAAAAGGAAGTATTTTTGAAAAAGGCGGCGTGAATATTTCCGAGGTTTTTGGAGAACTTCCAGAATCCATGCAAAAACAGTTGGGTGTTTCGCATACTGATTTTTTTGCTTGCGGTATTAGCTTAGTTATTCATCCCAAAAGTCCAATGATGCCTACTGCGCATGCCAATTTTAGGTATTTTGAGTTATATGACAAGAACAAAAAAGTTGTTGACCAGTGGTTTGGGGGTGGATTAGACCTTACGCCCTATTATTTATTTGAAGAAGATGCTGCACATTTTCACCGTGTTTGCAAAGCCGTTTGCGATGCGCATGACGCTGCATTTTATGCCGATTACAAAAAGAAGTGTGATGACTATTTCTGGAATCATCATAGGGATGAAGCCCGTGGTATAGGGGGAGTGTTTTTTGACTATTGCCGACCAAATGAAACACACGATTTGGCATCATGGTATGCCTTTGTTACTGAAATGGGTAACGGATTTCTCGACGCCTATATACCAATTGTACAAAAACGAAAAACACTATCTTACACTACAGAGCAACGTCACTGGCAAGAGCTTAGACGTGGACGATACGTAGAATTTAATCTAGTGCACGACAAAGGCACGCTGTTTGGGCTTAAGACCAAGGGACGCATCGAAAGTATTTTGATGAGTTTACCACCAACCGTTCAATGGGCATATGATGCTCAGCCAGAAGAAGGTTCTGATGAAGCAAAATTGATAACTGTTCTAAAAAATCCTAAAAATTGGGTGTAAACATATGTATCCACTAAATAGAAATAGAAGACTTCGTAACAGCGCAGCTATGCGCGATTTGGTTCGTGAAACTCAGCTTGCACCAACCGACTTTTTAGTTCCGCTCTTCATAGTAGAAGGCACAAAAACAAAAACGGAAATTCCTTCAATGCCAGGCTATTTTAGGTTTAGTTTAGATTTGGTAATACATGAAGCCCAACGTCTTTACGACATGGGGGTTAGTGGGGTATTACTATTTGTAAAGATTGCAGATAGTAACAAAGACAACACAGGTGCTGCAGCACTAAATACTGAAGGACTAATGCAGCGCAGCATTCGTGCCATTAAAGCTGCTGTTCCTAAATTGGTGGTTTGTACCGATGTTGCGCTAGATCCATATTCAACATACGGTCACGATGGCATTGTGGAAGCAAACGAGATTAAAAATGATGTTACGGTTGATGTTTTGGCACAAATGGCGCTTAGTCATGTAGAAAATGGGGCAGATATTGTGGCGCCTAGCGATATGATGGACGGACGCATTTTAGCCGTTCGTAATACGCTTGAAAATGCTGGTTATGTTCATACGGGCATTATGAGCTATAGTGCCAAATACGCTTCTGCGTTTTATGGTCCATTCCGTGACGCGCTGGGTTCTGCGCCTGGTTTTGGGGATAAAAAGACCTATCAAATGGATGTGGCAAATCGCAAAGAGGCAATAGTAGAAACCCTTCGTGATATTGAAGAAGGCGCCGATATTGTCATGGTAAAGCCAGGAATGGCATATTTGGATATTGTTCGTGATTTGGCAAATCAAATTCATGTACCCATTGCCGTTTATCAAGTAAGTGGTGAATATGCCATGCTGAAAGCCGCTGCTGAAAAAGGTTGGCTAGACCACGATGCGGTAATGCTGGAACAGTTGATAGCGTTTAAGCGAGCAGGGGCATCGCTTATTGTTTCGTACAATGCCGCGGATGCCATAAAGTTACTCTCATAATTTCAGCTATTTAAAATTTTGTACATTGCCGAAAACTCCCAAATGAAAAAGTTACTATCTATATTCAAAGTTATTACCCTTGTTCTTATGTTATTCGTTGGTGGACTATTTGTATCCGGTTATGGTTATCTGCTTAAGCTAGGTGTCAAAATTATTGAAATAGGCAGAACCACAGCTGGGCTTGAAGATTACATACATTTTGAGGTGCGTGAAATTCCCAAAAGCAATACAACGCAGCCTTGGGCGATTCACACAAATTACAATAGCGTTACCCCTACAAAAGCCCTAAAAAAACTGCATGAAGCACACAAAACAGTGGCGTTTCTTATCATCAAAAACGATTCCATTTGGCACGAACAATATTTTGATGGATTTGGGAAAGATAGTAAAACCAACTCTTTTTCAATGATAAAAACGATTGTTGCAGCTTCTTTAGCAAAAGCTATTGAAGAGGGTCATGTAAAGAGCTTTGATCAGAAAGCAAAAGACTTTTTGCCTTGGCTAAAAGGGAAGTATGCCAATGAAATGACTGTTGGGAATTTAGCTACCATGTCGTCTGGATTAGATTGGAAAGAAGATTACGATAATTTACTGACAATTACACCGCGTACATATATCACAAGTGATATCACGCGAGTGATGAAAACTATTCCCATAAAAAATGAGCCTGGTAAACGTTTTGTCTACCAAAGCGGCAGTACACAACTGCTTTCATTATTATTAACACAAGCTACTGGCGAAACCATTTCGAATTTGGTTCGTCGCTATTTTTGGAATCCTTTGGGTGCACACGCCAACGCCAACTGGAGGCTAGACTCTACTAAAAATGGCGTAGAAAAATCATATTGTTGCTTTAATTCCAATGCGCGAGACTATGCCCGTTTTGCTGCCTTATTTAAAAACGGTGGGGCTTGGAAAGGCACACAACTTATTAGCCCTGAATATGTTCAAAAATCCGTCACACCGCAATTTGAAAATGGTCAAGATTACGGCTATGGATGGTGGTTGGGTTCTCATTTGGGCAAACGCTTCTTCAGTATGCGCGGGCACAATGGTCAGTACGTAATTGTATTCCCCGAAGATGATATTATTGTGGTGCGTTTGGGTCACGAACAACTTCCCGACCTGCCTGGTGTAAGACACTCAGCAGACTATTTAGGCTATATGGAAGAAGCCTTTGCAATGTTAGCCTATGACAACGCCTCAAAACCTTGAACATATTCTCTTTCTGGACATTGAGACAGTACCTGAACAGTCTCGTTTTGGCTTACTAGCTCCAGAGACCCAAGAACTCTTTGATGCCAAAACTGCTTACAAGCGAAAAGCGGATGAGCTAACCGCAGCAGAGTATTATGGACATGCTGGTATTTGGGCAGAATTTGGTAAAATCGTCTGTATTTCTGTAGGATATATAACCCATACAACTGATGGGCGGCAATTTAGAGTGCGTAGTTTTTCTGGAGAAGAATCCCAGCTTCTAAAGGAGTTTAAAGAATTATTAGACTCCCATTTTTCATCGGAGCACCACAGACTTTGCGCACACAACGGAAAAGAATTTGACTTCCCCTTTTTGGCAAGGCGTATGCTTAAGCATCAGTTAGTGTTGCCAATATTATTACAACTTATGGGCAAAAAACCATGGGAAGTACAGCATCTAGACACCTTAGAGCTTTGGAAATTTGGCGACTATAAACATTATACGTCTTTAAAACTATTGGCGCACTTTTTTGATATTCCTTCTCCCAAAGACGATATGGAAGGCTCGGATGTTGCAAAGGTATACCACGAACAAAATGACTTAATCGGCATAGTGCGCTATTGTGAAAAAGATGTGGTTACCTTAACACAAATATATTTAAAACTCACGCTTCAACCACCACTTGATGAAGCCGAAATCGTTTATGTCTCATAAAGCGGTTAACCGCTTTGAATTCTGTATTTTTGTCGTTATATAATTGTTTTATGGACACTATTCTTTCTTTACACTCTCTTGTTGCCTACGTGGTACTAATTGTATTGTTGTTGGCGGTTTTAAACGCATTTTGGGGCGTATTTGGCAATCGAAGCTTTGGCACAAAAGACCTACGGCTCTCGCTTTTTGGGCTTATTTTTTCACATATTCAACTGCTGTTGGGTATCGTGGTATATTTTGTTTCTCCCTATTTTTCGGCTTGGGAAAGTGGTATCGGCGCTGTAATGAAAGATGCTACACTACGCCTTTTTTTAGTAGAGCATCCTACGACAAACATTTTGGCTATAGTGCTTATTACCATAGGTTGGTCGTTGCACAAAAAAGGAGCTACTGACAAGAAAAAGTTCTTTAGAATTGCCGTTTTCTACGCATTGGGAATAGTTTTACTGTTAAGTAGAATCCCTTGGAACCAATGGTTATAAAATAAAGAAAGCACCTCAAAAAAGGTGCTTTCTAAAAACCAAACATATTAAACTATGAAAAACTAATAAGCAATTTTTTTGCTTTACGTTTACATTTGCAAGTTAGTACAAGCAAACACCTCTAGTTGTGAAACATTTGTTAAAGTATTTAATGCTAAAAACACCTCAAAATGGCCGATTTTTCTAAAATTGCCGTGCTAGGTAGCGGTAGTTGGGCAACCGCACTGGTAAAAATTTTATGTGAAAACAACACCAATGTGGGGTGGTATGTACGCAACGAAACCATCTATGAGCATTTGCTACACGAAGGACACAACCCCAACTATTTGAGCAGTGTAGAATTTGATACCTCACGATTGAGCCTGTATACCGATTTAAACGAAATTGCTCTAGAATACGATGTTTTTGTGACAGCCATTCCATCTTTTTATTTGGATAGTTCTTTGGAAACGCTAACAGCATCTATTGAGAATAAAATCATTTTTTCTGCCGTGAAAGGTATTGTTCCTGAGCGCAAAATGCTGGTTGGCCGTTATCTATCTGAAAAATTCAACGTCCCCGAAACCCACTTGGGTGCCATAACGGGACCTTGTCACGCCGAAGAAGTGGCGCTTGAAAGACTTTCATATCTTACTGTGGCAAGTACTAATATTTTATTGGCAAAGCAGATGAAGTCCAAACTTGACTGCGACTACATTCGCACTGCAACTTCCGACGACGTTGTGGGAACAGAATATGCTGCCACACTCAAGAATGTATATGCCATTGCCGTGGGCATGGCGCACGGATTGGGCTATGGCGATAATTTTATTAGTGTACTCATTAGCAGTGCTATGCGAGAAATGAAACGCTTTATCAATCACGTTGACAACAAAAAAAGAAACATCAACAAATCCGCCTATCTAGGCGATTTGTTAGTTACTGCCTATTCTGTTTTTAGTCGAAACAGAATGCTTGGAAACATGATTGGCAAAGGATATACCGTAAAAGCTGCACTTGTGGAAATGACCATGATTGCCGAGGGTTATTATGGCGCCAAAACTGCTTATGAGTTAAGCAAATCTTTTAGTGGAAAATACCCCATAATGCATTGCGTCTATCAGGTGCTTTACGAAAAGGGATCTGCGAAGAAAAAAATGAAAGCACTGAGTTTAGTGCTTAACTAGCAGTGGTAAACTGCTTTAAAAATCGCACATCGTTTTCGTAGAACATACGAATATCCTCAATTTGATACAGAAGCATTGCCATGCGTTCTAACCCCATACCAAAGGCAAAGCCTGAAAATTCTTCTGAGTCAATGCCGCAATTTGTGAGCACATTTGGATCTACCATTCCGCAACCCATTATTTCAAGCCAACCTGTTCCTTTGGTAATACGAAAATCTGCTTCAGTTTCTAACCCCCAATAAATATCAACCTCTGCACTCGGTTCTGTAAACGGAAAATAGGATGGGCGAAGGCGAATTTCAGCCGTGCCAAAAATAGCTTTTGTAAAATATAATAGTGTTTGCTTTAGGTCGGCAAAAGATACATTTTTGTCAATATACAATCCTTCTATTTGGTGAAATACACAGTGTGAACGTGCCGAAATGGCTTCGTTTCGAAACACCCGTCCGGGTGACAAAATCCGAATGGGCGGCTGGTTGCTTTCCATATGACGCACTTGCACAGAGGAGGTATGTGTTCGCAACATCACATCTGGATTTGTTTGTACAAAAAAGGTGTCTTGCATATCACGTGCAGGGTGATGCTCTGGCAGATTAAGTGCAGTGAAGTTATGCCAATCGTCCTCAACTTCTGGTCCAAACGAAAGTCCGTATCCAATACGACTAAATACATCGATTACCTTATCACGAACAATACTGATGGGGTGACGTGCGCCCAGCGGAATGGGTTGCCCAGGGCGGGTAATATCGTCTAAAGCACCTTTGGCTTTGCCTTTTCCGCCAAGGGCTGTTTGAAGTTCATTGACCTTTACTTGCGCTTCAGTTTTAAGTTGATTTAACAATTGCCCGTATTCTTTTTTTTGTTCGTTAGGAACATTTCTAAAATCTGCAAAAAGCTTGGTGATTTTTCCCTTTTTGCCCAAATAGGCAATGCGAAACTTTTCCACTTCCTCAGCGGAAGCTGCCGTAAAAACCGCCACATCGGCAATATGTGCTTTGATACTATCAATCATAAGGGCAAAAATACACATTCCGTCCATAGTACCGCCATCGGCATTAAATCTATGCGTACATTTGTACAATGCCGCTCAACTATATTGACCTTGCTGTTGTGTGTTTGCTCTTCTACGGACTTGTTCGTGGTGCATTTCGCGGGTTTTTTGTTGAAATCACCTCTTTGTTTGCGTTGGTGCTAGGAGTTTTTGGAGCACTTCATTTTTCGAGTTTTACTGCAGATTTATTGGCAAAATATTTGGCGTGGCAATACCTACCGCTTTTGGCGTTTGCACTTACGTTTGTTGGTATTATTATTTGCGTGGCATGGATTGGAAAGCTCCTCACAAAACTCGCAAAAGTAATTTTACTTGGCTTTCTGAACCGTTTATTGGGTGCCCTTTTTGGAGCGTGCAAGTGGTTGGTTATTTGTGGCGTATTAATATGGATTTTGGGTCAAATTAACGTCTTTGTCCCTTTTTTGCCGGATGAGGTCACCAAAAATTCTTTGTTCTTTGAGCCACTTCAAAATTTAGGTGCTTATTTGTTTGAACAAATCAATACAGAAAAAAATCCCTTAGGCGAAATCCCGCCTATTTTGCATCAAAGCTAATGCGCTGAATACTAGTATTTGGAATCCAGCCAATAGCACCATTTGTCAATTTTACCTTTACCCAATCTTCAACCTGTTCTTGTACAAAAACCTTTGCCCCCTCATGAATAGTAAGCAACTCTTCTGATCTAAGATTAGGTTCAGCTCTAAAGGATTCTTCTTTTGCAAAAACAATTGCTGGGTGTGTGTTTTGCACGGTGCTTTTTTGTTGCAGTGCAACAAACAATGCAAATACAGCAGTAAATACAACGATAATAAAACCAGTAAAAAACAATCGCTTTATGCCACTCCTTACAGCTCTGATATACAAGAAAAAGAACAGTGCTGACAACCAAACGCATAAAATCAATACAAGACTCCAACCACGAACTGAGGTCAAAAACAGCAAGCGGTCCGTTGTTTTTTTAAGGTCGCTTTCGGGCAATGGTGAAAACCGATCTAATGTCATGTTTTGGGCAAATGCCAAATTGTTAATCACTTGTGCATTATCGGCATCTAATAAAAGTGCTTTTTCGTAATTTAAAATACTTGGTGCAATGGCATTTTGCTTGTAGTTGGCATTTCCCAAATTAAAATACAACTCCGTAGCATGCAGCCCCAACGAAGTAATGGAATCGTAATAGATTATGGCTCGTTCATAGTCGCCTTGATTGTAGGCATTGTTTCCTTCACGGAACAAATCTTCAGGCGACTGCCCAACGCATACAACACATGAAAAAAGTAAAAAAAGTGAAATCGTTCTCATGACTAAAATTGTTTATCCATTTGTGTTATCGCTTCCACGGCAGTGGCATAATCTTGCTCCATACTACTTCTCGAGCTCGGCGTGTATCGGGCAAATTCACAATTTGTTAGCACCCGAATAAATAGCGCAACGGTTTGGGCATCGACGCCTTTTTCGGTAAGTAAATTTTCCATTTTTTCCTTACTAAAATCGGCGGTTTGAATATGCAAGCGAGCTTTCACATAATTGTGAAGAGCAGCCTCTAATGCCAGATAAAAATCTGTAGCATCCGACATGTTACGTTTTGCTTTGCCTAAGTATTTTTTTACCAATTTTGCTTTATGACGTTGCGCCATTAAAGTGGCATCAGGAGCACGTTTGCGCAGTGCTAGGTATATTATCAATAGCAAAACAGGCAATAGTAACAGCACATAAAATAACGTACTTCCAAGAAAAGGGGTTTGTACTATGGATTTAAAACTTGCGCGTTGTGCAATGAATTGAAACGCATTGGAAATGGTAGGGGCTTCTACCGCCGTAGTTGTGGAAGAGATTGACGCTATTGTGCCAACAGATTTAGGTCCTTCAATCACATCAATAACAACTTCTTTAGAAGTTACCGTTTTGTAGGATTTACTACTTGGGTCAAAGTACGAAAACTGTACAGGTGGAATGGGATATTTTCCTTGAAACTGCGGCACTAAGGTATAGGTGTTTTGGATGTTTCCGCGCATCCCGTTCAAGTTGGTTTTGACTTGCTCATTGTATTCTGGATCATAGCGTTCAAGGGCACTTGGCGTAACCAATTCGGGTAGTGAAAACAGCTTCAAGTTTCCTTTTCCTGTCACTTGCAACGTAACTTGCAAGGATTCAGAGGCATTAAGCGCATTTTTTGAGGTTTTTACCTTTAATTCAAATGTTCCTACGGCACCGTTAAAGGTGTTTGGCTTTCCTCCTTCTGGAAACGGCAAGACGTTTAGAGTTCGTTTTGCTGCAGTAATGGTGCGTGACACTTGGGTGTAAATTTGATTCCCAAAAAAGTCGCGCCGATTGGTGGGAACATCTAACTGCACATCTAGCGTAAGTGGAGCAATGGGGAGTTTGCCTGCACGTTGCGGATACAAAACGGTTTGTTGCCATGCCACAAAATTGTATAATTTACCCTTGTACATTTCTCTATCAATAGTCCGCCTTGATGGAATATCTTGTGACCAAAAGTCTTTGTATTCGGGCATGTCAATAGGGCTTACGTCGGAAGGTCGTACATTGCCTCCAAAATAAAGTTTATACACTACTGTTACGGGTTCATTAATATATACCCTGCTTTTAGATAATTCCGCTACTAAATATACATTCTGTGAGGCGATGTAGTTTGGGTCATTGGGGTTTTTAGGCAGCTCCACGGCGTCTTTTACCACCACTTTTACGGGGCTGGTCTTATAGGCATTTCCATCAATTTCTATAGACGCTTGACCAATATTTGTGGTGCCCTTTTTTAGGGGTGTCAAAAAATAAGTATAGCTTTTGGAGAACGATCGCTTGCCGTTTACAAACATATTGCTAACCGACTGATTCGGTCCTGCAACAATACGAAAGCCATCAAAAGGGGGAGGTTGAAAATTGTCGCCATCCTTATTCATGGTAAACTCCACACGAAGACGCTCGTTGATACCAAGTTCGTTTTTGCTAACAGTAGCTTCAAACGTAACCTGCCCAAAAAGCCTCGACGTAAACGCCGAGACAAGCAACAAACACCAAATCCCTTTTTTGTTCATTACCAATCTTTTTTATTTTTTGTGCCAACTGCTTTTGCTTTTTTGGCATTCACTTTGTCTTGTACTTTTTTCTCCTCATTGTTCATGGCCTCCAATAAATTCTGAACCTGTTGTGGCGATAATTGCTCAGGGCGTGCTTGTGACTGCTGTTGCTCTTTGTCTCCTTGTTGGTCTTGAGAGTCATTTTTGTCCGATTCTTTTTCGTCCTTTTCGTTGTCGCCCTCTTTGCCAGGCTGGTCTTTATTGTCTTCCTGATTTCCGCCTTCTTGTTCTTTATCCTTATCCCCCTCTTTATCTTGATTTTGATCGTTTTGCTGATCTTGATTGTTCTGCTTGTCCTCTTGATCTTTTTCCTGGTCTTGATTTTGATTATCATCCTCTAACATTTTTTTAGCTAACGCATAATTATAGCGCGTTTCATCATCGTCAGGATTGTTTCGTAAGGCATTTTTATAGGCTTCTACAGCACCTTTATAATCTTTTACTTGCATCAAGGCATTGCCAATATTGTGGAAGGTACGGTGTTTGTTTGGGCGTTCTTTGGTTGTTTTTGCCACATCGGCATAGGCGCGTAGTGCCTCATCAACATAATTATCTTGCTGTAGGGTAGCACCCATATTATAACGTGCGATATCAGTTTTCATGCCAGTTGCCACGGCACGACGATAATTTTTTTCTGCCTCAACGCCATTCAGCGCATCAAAAGCCTCGTTGCCATCAAAAATAAAATTCTCTGCTTGCTGTATGCGCGTTTCATCTTGCGCAGCAACCATTAGCGGAAGCCAAAAAATAATACAAAGCACCTTACGCATCATGAAATAGATTTAGTTTTTTTAGCCATTGAGTTTTTCGGTAAAATAAAAAGCCGTCTAGCACTATCAAAAATAAGCCAATTCCCAAAAACCATTGAAATTGGTCTTTGAATTTAACAAATTGTTTGGCTTCAAATTCTTGTTTGTCTATTTCTTTTAAGCGGTCAATAATAGCCGTCACTACGGCATCGGTGTTGCTACCGTCTAAAAATAGTCCGTCAGTTTCTTCGGCTATGGATTTCATCTGATTAAAGTCGCTTTTGGTGATTACTACTTCACCATCAGCATCTTTTTTATAGGATACTGCATTGCCTTGTTTTACAGGGATAACAGAACCTCTCTCCGTGCCAACAACAACAGTAAAAAAGCTAATCCCTTGTGCAGCAGCTTGTTTGGCAGCAACCAATGCATCTTCGCCATGATCTTCTCCGTCAGAGATGATACAAACCACCCTGTTGGTTTGGTTTTCATCATCAAAATAGGTTTCCGCCAATCGTATAGCTGCCGAAATGGCGGTTCCTTGTGAGGAAATCATTTTGGTGTCTAAGGACGTTAAAAACATACGTGCAGCAGCGTAATCAGTAGTGATGGGCAAGTGCGGAATCGCCGACGAGGCATAGGCAATAATCCCCACACGATCGCTAACCAATTGGTTGATGAGTTCGCTTGCCAATCGCTTGGCTTTTTCCAATCGGTTTGGCGCAATATCTTCTGCCAGCATACTTTTAGATACATCAATCGCAAACACCAAATCTACTCCTTCTCGCTTTACGGTTTCTAACTCTGTGCCAATTTGCGGATTGACCAATCCCAAACAAATAAATGCCAATCCCAACCACAACAATACTTGCTTTGCCCAGCCTTTAAAAAATGAGCGTTCGGGCGCAATATGTGCCAACATCTCAGATGAAGCAAATGACTGCTGAACACGCTTTTTCCACAGGGAAAATAGGCCGTATCCAAGGGCTAAAACCGGGATTAATAACATCAAATAAAAGTATGCCGTTTGTTCGTACTGTATCATGCCATTGCCGATTTAAATAGGGTGTGACGTAATATCCATTCCAGCAAGAGCGCAGCAATCGCCCATAAAACAAACCAACGAAACTGTTCGTGGTATTTGGTATAGCGAATTTCCTCCACTTCTGTGCGCTCCAGTTTGTCAATTTCTTTGTAAATGGCTTCCAATTTTTTGTTGTCCGTAGCCCGATAGTAACTACCTCCAGTTTCAGTTGCAATCGACTTCAGTAAGTCTTCGTCAATTTCGACTTTGGTAAGCTGATACACAAAAGAGCCATCTGGTCTAAGGGCAACTGGCGCAGGTGCGCTCCCGTTGCTTCCCAACCCAATGGTGTAGGTTTTTATTCCAAACGAACTTGCCAATCCTGCAGCAGTTTTTGGATCCACAAAACCTGTGTTGTTTACGCCGTCTGTTAATAGAATAATGACTTTGCTTTTGGCTTTGCTGTCACGCAATCGGTTTACCGCAGTGGCAAGCCCCATGCCGATAGCTGTACCATCATTAATCACGCCGTCGTAACTTACTTTACCTATTACGTCTACCACAAGGGCTTTGTCAGAAGTAATGGGCGTTTTGGTATAACTTTCTCCTGCATACACCACCAATCCAATACGGTCTGAAGTGCGTTTGGCAATAAAATCTGCAGCCACTTTTTTTAGTGCCGACAATCGGTTGGGCTTTAAATCTCTTGCTAGCATGCTCGACGAAACATCGATTGCCATCACAATATCAATCCCCTTGTTGGTTTTGGTTCGGGTGCTTACATCTTGCGTTTGTGGGCGTGCAAGTGCTACTACAATAAGCGCAATTGCCAACATGCGAAGGACTACCATAATAGGTTGCCATTTGGGTAATCTTCCTGATTTGGTAAATGCTTTCATGCTTGGACTTAGCACATGCGGCACTTGTTTTTTTCGCGATAAAATATGCCACGCCACAAGCAGTGGAATGCCCAATAGTCCCCAGAAAAATTCAGGATTAGCAAATGTATATTCCGTCATGGGGTTTCGGTTTTAAATTGAACACTGCCTAAAATGCGTTTAATGAGTTCTTTGGCGTAGCGGTCGTCGCGGTTGTAAACCAATTGGATTTGCTGAAAGCCTTTGTTCTCTGTGAAGTGATATACTTCGTATGTTTTTCGTTGTGACTTGCCGTTTTCTTTCGTCCAATCAAATGAACCTGAGGCAAGAATTCCTTGTATCCCTGAAGTGGTGGTATAATCGTTTTGTTTTTGGAAGATATTTGTTGCGCCCATGCTATCAAAGTACCCAATCACTTTGTCCACTTTTTGCTGTAAATCAATAGTTTGCTCTTCTTTGGATTTGGTGTGTTCCATGTATAACACGATCAAAAAAACATCGTCTAAACTGCCCAATAAAAACTGTTGATGCAATCGGTTTGGTAAGGCCTTACGTCCCAAAACATCTGGCGTTTCGAGCACTATTTCGGAAATGCCGTAGCTACTTGTAATCCAGTCTTGTTCTAGCCAAGCCAAAGTTGGATGTCCAAAAACACGGTCTTTTGCTTGCACTGCGCCGTAATTTATAATCATAACAGTAGCGGCAACCACTAACGCCCCCAGCACAGAAAGTCCTACAATTTGCAGGCGTTTTCGTTGTTGTTGCTTGCGCCGCATTCGAGCATAGGCTTCATTTTTGAGACGCTCCTCCTCTGTGGGTTCGGGAAGTGCTGCTTGGGTTTCTTTGACTACTGCTTCAATTTTGGTTCTGTCAACACGTGCCAACCGTTCTTCGGGCATCGCTCGGGCAAACTTTACCAAATCGGCAGTGAGTAATACTCCCTTTAGGTGGTCTATGGTTTCTGATGTTAAATCCAAATTTCCTGTGTCACGAAGCAATTCCAGTTTTGTTAACAGTTCGTCTGAGGTGCTTTCTAAGGCATCGATATGCGCTTCGTCTTCCAAATAATTTTTAACAATATCCGTCATATCAGAGTAGTAGCTTTTATACTCTTCCTGTTTGTCTAGCTGCTTATTTTCAAGAGCTTGTAAGGCTTGTATAGCACGCTCAAATGGAGGTAGTTTCTGGCGACTTAAACGAATACGTTGCTGGGTACGTGACACCAAAAAGTAGGCTAATGCAAGAAGTAGGCAAATCAAAAAGGCATAACCGTAGGGCTTCCACCACCCTGTGGTGTTTTTTGCCATCGGCAGAATGGTCTTAATGGGGAAGAGTGGTTGTTGTAAAGTATCCACGGCAACATTATTCACCCGAATTTGTAGCGAATCTGTGGAAAACAAATTGCCGTTAACAACTACTTTTTGAGCAGGCAATATAACTTGTCCTGTGTCAAAATGAATAATCGCATAGGTTTTGGACAAGGTTAGGGTTTTATTCGAAACCAATGTGTCAACCGCTGTGGTGTCTATGACTTCAAATGGCATAAATTCTTGAAATGGTGGGAACCGAATCTGGGAATTTTTATCTGTTGTAACCGAAATTTTTACATTGATTTGCTCGGCGAGTTTTACGTTTAAGGTATCGGCGCTAAGTGATACCTGCGTTTGTGCCACTGCCCAAGTTGTGCCAAAAATCAAAACCAAAATGCGTAACATTCTATCCACGGCTTTTAAAATAGGTTAGCAGTTTTTTGACATAGCTTTCGTCTGTAGCGCATGAAATGGCTCCTGCACCATGGCGGGTAAATTGACCACTAAAGTAGTCTGCGGTTTTGCGATGCGCAAGCGCATATGCCGTACGAACGCTTTTCGAGGAGCTATTTATCCATTTGTGTATTCCTGTTTCCGCATCTTGTATATAGAGTAATCCTGCAGCAGGAAGTTTGGCTTCCATCGGGTCAAAAAGGCGAATGCCCGTAAGGTCGTGTTTACGTGCAGCCAACTGTACGGCTTGATCATAATCGGAATCCAAAAAGTCTGAAAGCACAAATACGATAGCGCGTTTTTTAAGAATACGACTCATAAATTCCAGTGCAGCCGAAACATCGGTTTTTGGGCTTTTGGGTTTTTGCTCTAACAGTTCTCTAATGATACGTAGCACATGCGACTTCCCTTTTTTAGGTGCAATAAAAAGTTCCACTTCGTCCGAGAAAAGGAGCAGCCCTACTTTATCGTTGTTCTGCAAGGCAGAAAAGGCAAGTGTTGCTGCAATTTCAGTAATGGTGTCTCGTTTTAATTGTTGCTTTGTTCCAAAGTTGGCAGAGCCACTTACATCTACCAAAAGCATGAGCGTAAGCTCCCGTTCTTCTTCAAAAACCTTGACGTAGGGTTCCTGATAGCGTGCGGTAACATTCCAATCTATGGCGCGGACATCATCTCCATATTGATACTGACGCACCTCGCTGAAGGTCATACCTCGCCCTTTAAAGGTGCTGTGGTATTCCCCGCCAAAAATGTGATTGCTTAATCGGCGAGTTTTAATCTCGATTTTCCGGACTTTCTTTAAAAGCTCCTTTGTATCCATATCAAAAATGTGGGATTGGTCTAGGGTACTTCCACCGCATTTACAATACGCTGAATAATGTCTTCTGAACTGATGTTTTCAGCCTCTGCCTCATATGTAATCCCAATACGATGGCGCAATACATCAAAAATCACGGCACGCACATCTTCTGGAATCACATAGCCTCTGCGTTTGATAAAGGCATAGCATTTTGCTGCCGTTGCCAAATTGATACTCCCCCTTGGCGATGCGCCAAAACTAATGAGTGGTTTGAGCGATTGCAATTTGTACTGCTCGGGATAGCGTGTGGCAAAAATCAAATCCAAAATATATTTTTCAATTTTTTCATCCATATACACCTCACGAACAGCCTTTTGTGCCTTATTGATTTGCGCCGTTGAAATAACGGGCTTTACGGTGCCAAAAGAATCGTTCAGATTGGCACGGACAATTTGTTGTTCGTCTGCAAGTTTTGGATAATCAATAATTACTTTGAGCATAAAACGGTCAACCTGCGCTTCGGGAAGTGGATATGTCCCTTCTTGTTCTACTGGGTTTTGCGTTGCCATCACCAAAAACGGCAGCTTCAGTTTAAAGGTTTCTTCGCCAATGGTAACTTGCTTTTCTTGCATGGCTTCTAGCAGTGCAGATTGTACTTTTGCGGGCGCACGGTTGATTTCATCAGCCAGGACAAAGTTGGCAAAAACAGGTCCCTTTTTGATGCTAAAATCATTTTCTTTAGTGTTGTAAATCATAGTTCCAATCACGTCTGCAGGGAGCAAATCAGGGGTAAACTGAATACGACTAAAGCTTCCTTTTACAGCTTTGCTAAGTGTATTAATAGCGAGTGTTTTCGCCAATCCAGGAACGCCCTCCAGCAAAATATGCCCTTGTCCCAACAGCCCTATCAAAAGGCGTTCTACCATGTGTTGTTGTCCTACAATAACCTTATTCATTTCTAAGGTAAGGATGTCCACAAAAGCACTCTCTTTCTCTATACGCTCATTTAGCGCTTTGATATCTACAGCGGTATCGCTCATAATTTAGATGTTTACAATTTTTTGCCGCAAAATCAAAAAAAAAGTGCAGCAAGTTTGTTAATAATTGGTTAAAAATAGGTTTTCCCATGTTGATTACAAAAATAGATTGCAAAGCTTTTTACCTTTGTTAGAAATTGAGGTCATGATTAACAAAAGGCTGCTCATCAAAAACCTATTGGCGCACAACGATGAGAATAGTTTTTACGACAAAAAAAGGCAGCTAAACTTGGGCAGCAAAGAAGGTAAAGCCAAGTTTCTGAAACATATTTGTGCGTTATCGAACTCCAATCCCAAAAACAACTCGTACATTGTGGTGGGCGTGCACGACGAAGACAATGAAATTGTTGGGGTAGACTTCTTTGACGATGCCAAACTGCAAAACCTCATCAATGCCTATTTGGAAAATCCGCCCATTGTACTCTATGAAAACATCCATTTCCCTCACTTACCACAAAGAAAAGTGGTTGGGTTAGTAACCATCAGACCAACCAACAAAATGACTGCCCTGCGGAAAAATATCTGGAAATATTACGGTGGTTCTGTGTTTTTTAGAGATGGAAGTATTTCCATGTCCAAGGTTTTTGATTTGGAAATTAAGGATGTCAATTCAAAAGTCGTTACCGAAATCGAAAAGCACGCACACAACAACATTGAACTTACCCTAGATGGCGTTATTGACTTTGTACACCGCTACGACAGCGGATTACATCCGAAATACAAAGTGTTTAAGGAGTCGTTTGTGGTGTGTTGGGCAGGACTGGAAAAAAGGGTGAAAGAAAAAAGCTATTTCTCACGTGTAGATGTAGAGCTTATCAACGAGCATGTAAAGTTGTTTTATTCCACGCACGATGAGGTGGAAATTGAACTCAACGACTACTCCTTTAGCCTGATTGAATATGTAAGACTCGGATTCAACAATCAATATAAATACTATCCTTTGGAACGAATGTCTTTTTTGTTTGACGATAAGGGATCTTATCAAATAGACTCGGAGTTTTTGTTTTCTCCCCCCGAATTTGAAAAGAAATTATTGCATCACATTTACAACTCTAACAATGCGCTTTGCGATAAGTTGGGCAAGGGAACACGAATAAGCAAAAGAGAGCAAGAAGATGTTTTGAATTTGGCGCCTACCTACATGTTATGTTACCTAAACGGGTTTGAAGAGGCAAAAGACAAACTTCAAGAGCTTTCTGGTATTATGAAAAAGCAAGGTGAGGAAGCCTACCAAAGCCTAAAAGACACACAGCGGATTCTGCGAAAAATCAAATATCACTAAACAGCTTGTGTGCCTGCATGTAGTCAAAAACTGCTTCGGGAAGCCAGGTTTTGAGAACGTCCAAATCCTTCTCGGTACGAATCTGCGTGGCAGAAATGTCTTGTAAAGACACGTTTTGAAGTACCATTTCCGATGTAGTGTTTACCAAAACCGTTCCTTTTCGGGGATAAATAAGGCGTGGAAATTGCATCAAGTAGTTGGTGTTTTTCCATGAGGAAAGGCTTGCTTCGCTGTCTGCACCCAATACCAACGCATAACGCACATCAGGGTTTTCGGCTACCAGTTTTTTTAAGGTTGTTGCTGTATAACTCGGGGTTGGCATGTGTAGCTCAATATCGTTGGGCGTTAAGTTTTGATGCTCTTTCAATGCCAATTGCAGCATATTCCAGCGGTGTGTTTCGGATAGCAGTGATGTTGTTTTTTTGTGCGGGTTTTGTGGGCTTAGCACAAACTGTACTTCATCGACTTTGTGTTGCTTTAAAACTTGTTGAGCAATGTGAATGTGGCCGCTATGAATGGGGTTAAAACTGCCAAAAAAAAGCGCAACCCGTTTCATGTGTGTAGAAAGTTGAACACCAATTCTTGTACCTCTTTTTTGGCAGCCTCTAGGCTATCGTTAAGGACAATATGGTCAAAGTCGGCAGCACGCATTAGTTCGGTTTTGGATTTGGCAAGGCGCATGGCAATTTTTTCGTCCGTATCGGTACCTCGAAGATGAAGTCGCGCTGCTAACGTCTCAACGTTTGGTGTTTTGAGAAAAATAGCCATGGTGTTTTCGGGATACATTTTTTTGATATTTACTCCGCCCTCCACATCAATATCAAACAACACATTTTTACCGGCTGCCCAAATACGCTCAAGCTCCGATTTCAACGTGCCGTAATACATCCCCGGATACACTTGCTCATATTCCGCAAAAGCACCTGCCTCAATTTTGGCTTTAAACTCTTTTTCAGACAAAAAATAATAGTCTTTGCCGTGCTGCTCGGTGCCTCGTGGCGGTCTTGTCGTGGCAGAGATAGAAAACGCCAACTTTAAGTCTTCCTGATCCAGCAAATGCTTAGCCATGGTAGTTTTACCACTCCCCGATGGCGCAGAAAAAACAATACACTTTCCTTGTTTCATTACAGGGCGTTTAATAATTGTTCTTTAATGCGTTCGAGCGCATCTTTCATCATGACCACACGTTTTTGCAATCCCGCATCGTTTGCTTTTGAGCCAATGGTATTTATCTCACGACCTATTTCTTGCGCAATAAATCCTAATTTTTTGCCTTTGGTAGGCGTGTCTTCGGCTAGGGTGGCGTGGAAGTATTCCAAATGGTGTTGCAAGCGCACCAATTCTTCATTGATGTCCCATTTTTCAAGGTAATACACTAGCTCTTGTTCTAGGCGTTCTTGGTCGTATTCTATGGCAATTTGTTGCAGATTATCCTCCAATTTCTGACGGCGTTCCTCTATTCTTAAAGGTGCCTCATCGGCAATATGTTTTAGTTGGGTATCGATTTGACCCAACTGTGCGTTGAGGTCTTGCGCCAACGATATTCCTTCTTGCTGGCGGTAAGCAACTAATTTTGTGGCAGCATCGGTAAGCGTATTCAAAAAAACTTCTTGCTCTTCTTCCGAAAGTTCATCTTTTGTAGGAGCAAGTATGTTGGGAAGGCGCATGGCTAACGGCAAAAGCGTCTCATCCGAAAGCGATTGGATACCCTTTAACTGCTCCAGATAGTTTTCCACCACGGCGGTATTTAGCTGTGCTGCTTCTTGGGCAGCTACCCATTCTTCAAATACATTGACCTCCAATTTTCCACGATGCAACAGTGCTGCTAATTCTTTTCGTGCGTGAAGTTCAAGCCCACGGTATTTGGACGGCACCCGAAAATTGAGGTCCAGCGATTTGCTGTTTAGCGATTTGACTTCAATACGCAGTTTTTTCCCTTGAGTGTTATGCTCTGCTTTGCCGTAGCCTGTCATGGATAGAATCATATCGCGTTGTTAAAGGGCAAAGGTACAAAACAGGCGGTGAGTGTTTGCGCTATAGTCCGCCATGCTTGAAGGACGCATCAGGTGTGCCACGAAAATAAATCGGAGAAGAAGGGAAATTATCGGTTACCACGTAGTAATATTCACTGTTAGCATCAGGTGTTTTACCAATGCGGCCATTGGCTTCATCGAGGGTTGAAATCCCTGAAACATATTCGTAATCTTGAAAATATAGGCCGTCATAACATCCATTGGGTGCGCTCACGCCATCTCCAGGGCGACTGCCTTCTTTTAAACGATAGCCACTTTCCAATACCTCTAAGTTGTCATCACTTCCATAGCCGTACTTATAATAGATTGGGAAACCATCTGCAGCGTAGCCAAGCTTAATCATTGACGTAGGTGTTTGGCCATTGGTCAGGGCTTTTATAAAAGCATTGGGTGTACCATGGTAGTGGTACTCTCCCGAGGGTTGTACGTGGGCGTTATTACAATCGGTTCCTAAATTGACAGCAGAGGTTAGTGCGGTTTCATTCCAACTGCGATTGGGTTGACTGCCATTCATAAAAAATTCAGCGGTAAATGGGTCCATAGCTACGCCACTAAATAATATGCCAAAATCATATCCTTTTGCAGACGTGAATGTATTTGAAGCTTGTGGATTAATCGTCATTTCAACAGTATGATTATTTGCAGAAATCGTGTTTGGATTTCCACGTCTCGGGAAAGCGCCAACTGGATGATTGGCAATATTATTAAATGAAATTTGACGTTTGTCTGCTACTATTTGTTCGTCATATTGGGAACTAACTCCTAATGTTGTTTCAATATCAACATCGCAATCTGCACTACTAAGAATAATACTGTAGGTGCTTACAACATTGGCACAAGCATCTGGAGGTGTATCCACAACGCTATCATCACTACCTTCTGAACAAGACATAAACAATAGGAGCAAAAAAAAGAATTTTCGCATGATAAGGGTTTTAGTATTAGACCTCTAAAATGGTAAAAAGTTTTCGGAAAAGGTGAAATATAAAAGAGATGGAAATAATTTTTTTGTTTAGCTTTGCCTGTACACGCCCCAAATGTGTTCTTAAAGCCAAGGCTTAACCTAATTTGATCACTTTTCTTTATGACTGTTTTTGGGGTTTAATACATCCGCCTGTAGGTCGATTTTAAATTTTATAAAACCCTTTATCATGAAAAAAAACATTTTAACAATTATTTTAATAATCCCTCTTTTTAGTTCCTATGGACAAACTAAATTATTTGTAGATCCCGAATTTTCTAAATACGGTAGCGATCACGAAATCATTGCTGTGATTCCTTTTCAAACAACCATATCACTTCGTCCAAAAAAAATGAAAGAATTAAAAGAAGGTCAATTAGAAGAAATGCAACAAAATGAAAGTTATGACATACAGCAGTCAATGTACTCTTGGTTTCTTAAGAGAAAGCAACAAGGAAAGTTGTGGGTTGAAGTTCAAGATGTAAACAAAACCAACTCCTTATTAAAGAAGGAAGGTATTTCATATTCAAACATTAAGGGTTTTACTGCTAAAGAAATTGCGGCAATATTGGACGTAGATGCTATAATCAGCGGTAGATTTGAAACAAGTAAACCCATGTCCGATGGAGTTAGTGTGGCGCTTGGTTTACTCGTCGGGTTTTATGGCGCTACAAGTAGAGCTACTATAGATATGTTTATATATAACGCTGACGATGGAAAAGTGCTTATTAATTACAACAAGGCTGTTTCTGGTTCAATTGGATCATCTACTGATGGATTAATTAATACTATAATGAGAAAAGCTTCAAGAAGAATTCCATACACAAAGCCAAAGAAATAACGATGTCTCAATCTATAAATTAAGAAAAAATATCAGTGTTCCAATAGAACAGATATTGGGATTGAATTCTTATAATCTAATTCCGAAAGCGGTATTACTGAACATTAAGATTGGTGTCTTGGTTGGAAATGAAAACCTAACACACTTTTTTGTGGTAATGATGCATACTTCTTTGTTGTTGCAAAATTTTTAGGCACTTGTGATTATGCCCCATACAAAGGCACATGTTGTTGCAGAAGCAGGTTTATGTGAGGAGGCGCTTAAGTAAATTTTAACACGAGCATAAAAATTAGTTTAGGCGTGCGCTTTTGAATGGTATAAAAGCACAAACAATCCATTTTAATTTTTCAGTATTTTATTATAAAAAGCGGATTTTACAGCGTTTTTGAGCACTTTTTGTCCATTTTGGGGTAATTATTAGGCATTTTTAAGGTTTTTTAGAAAAAACGGTATTAAATTTTTAAGCTATTTTTTAGCAAAATAGAGGAAGAGCAATAAATAAGAGGTTTTTGAAGACAGCTAAATTTTATATTTTTGACCGTTTTGTCTCAAATACAGTCAAAAACAGGCTTTTTTTGGGGGTTTTTGAGGTTTTTTATGGTAAAATTGGATTTTTATTATAGTGAGACTAGGCCTTTAATCATCACAACCACCCCCAGAGCGCCAAGCATCACGGGCATCATTAAGCGTAAGCACCAAATCGCTGCCATTATAAGTCTTGGTAACAATACCTTTAATACTTCCCGTTCCGCTAGGCAAAGGCAAGTCTTTGAATGTGGCAAAGGCACTGGTTTCCAACAAAAATGTGGTTATGGCAGTGCTCTCACAGGCTTCTAGGGTGCGTTGGGTATCGTAATAATCTTTAGGGTCAACAAAAGGCTTGCCCTGCTCTGAGGGGGTAACTCGGACATTTTCCACGGCAACAAACAACCCCACATGGCTTTTGTCTATTGCTGAAAACTTCATAGTAAGCGGCGTAATTTCAGCAGTAGTTTTGGAGCGAAACAAGTGCGTAGCAATATCCAATGGGCGCAACGCCTCCACCACATTATTTTCGGTATTTGCCACACCCCCCAACGAAATAATGCCATTCCCTCTACGAGATTCGCCCAAATACAAGTCTTTTAAAGTGATATACACCTCACGCCCAAGGTTAAACCGATTAAAGGATTTTGATTGATCAATCATAAGATGAATTGCCGCAGTAGGATTTTCGGGGGCGTCTTGCAGGTAGAGTTCTTTGTAAAAATTCCCCGTGCTGTCCGATGAAACCACATAGCCCTTGACCACCACATCCGAGGTAAATGTATGCACCCTTCGGTACACAAAATAGTCTTTTAGTTGTGTTATGCTAATCATGGTTTTGTTCCCGTTTTCAATGTCGGCAAGGAGCGCATTGAGCTGCTTGTTTTCCTCAGTGCCTATTTCAGCAGGAATATCAAATTGGTCATCCTGTTGGCATCCCGAAAGAGCTGTTACGATAAGCAGCAGCAAAAGTTTTTTTGTGTGTTGTATTGCATTCATGATGTTGGGTTTAATAGGTTAAAATCGGATATAGGTGTTTAAGAAATAGGTCGTGCCCCGCCCGTACCAATATTTTGGTCCAAAACGGCGTTTTGCGCCGTTTACATCTTCCAATAATGCATTGTAATTTGCGTTTCTGGATTGTTCAAACCCTCCAGATTTATAGGATTGATTAAGCAGGTTATTAACACTTAAAAATGCCCCTACAAAACGCTTGCCCACACGCCACGATTTGCCCACTACCATATTCACCACGGTATAGGGGTCAAATTTTTCTTGTTTTAACAAAATGCGTGCTTGCTGGGGGTCGTAGTTCGGGAAGGGCAACCCGTCGCGATCACGTAAAAAGTTTTGGGTTCGGTTGATGGGGCTTACATCCAAATAGGTATGGTCAAAGTAATTGGCGGTCAGTCCAAACCACCAGAAGTTTTCCCTAAACTCAACCCCTAGCGAGTAGGCTTCTTGAGGTCCCGATGCCAGTCGTAAGTTTTTCATCTTAGCGGTGCCGAAATCTAGATAGCCAAAGTCGTCTGAAGTAAGGCAAACTTGTGGGTTGTTATGATACCTATAATCTCCCAAGGCAGCGGCTACTCTGAGTTTTAGCGAAGGCGTAATCTCCCCCTCAATACCAAATTCTATCCCCAAATGACGTTTTTCAATGCCTTGCATGATTTCTTGCACAAAAGAGGAGGTGTCTCCCCCAATGCCTTCGGCAAAGAAGAATGAAATCTCATTGGCGTCTTGAATTTGGGCATAAAAACCGGTTAGGCGGGTATTTAAATGAGCTGACCGAAAAATATAACTTACATCGGCTGCAGTAATACGCTCCGTTTGTAAAGGGTTGTTGGATTGTTCCCCCGCCACGGCATTGGTTTCGCGCGCGTTTGAAAAACTGTTGCGCAAGCTCGGTGCACGCTGAATATGCGCAGCATTTGCCTGTAACCAATGCTTGTTTTTAATGTTATACGTAAGTCCTGCTTTAAGGCTCCCACTCCCAAACGAAAGCTTTTTGCTCTTACCAAACGAAGTGTCCAAATAGGCTTCATGTTTGTATTTTCCATCACGCTGATATTGGGTGGCGGTGTAACCTCCTGCGAAATAGCCACTTAGTTTGGGGTAATGAAAATGCGCGACTGCAGATGCCTCGTTAATGCACGCTTCAAGTCCGTAATGATATCGGATTTTATCTCCCACAGCCGCTATACGATTAGGGTGATTTAAGTCAAACTGAAAGCCTTCGTAGGCATCTACATTTAGATAGCCCGATGCGCCCAATAAATCCAGAATTTCAGCAAAGTTTTCAGATGTAAACGAACGGTGCTGTAGGGACCCAATCAGGGTTATGCTATCATTTAGTTCGGTACGCAATATGCTGTTTGCGGAAAGCTGGTTGTCATCGTTACGGTCTTCATAAAGTATGTAGGCTGCGTTTTTGGTGTGCAGGTTTGCATCGTAAAAGCGGTTCCAATCCAACTGTCCGTTTTGCCTAAATTCTTGCTCGTGGCGGTATGCCCCCTCATAGTCCGCACCATTGCTTTGCGTCAAAAAATAACTGGGCAGTTTTTGATAATACGAAGGGCTAGGGCTTGCTCCACCAGGATAATCTATGCGGCTGTTACCCACCTCTCCAAACTGAATTCCAACATTGGTGCGTAAGGTTGTTTTGGCAGATAAATTCCATTTATGATTTAGCATCACTATGGGCTCTACGATGCGTTTTACTCTGGAATTTCGTGCTTCGCCAGATTGCATCCCCCAATATTCATTGTATCTGATGCCCTTTAAATCATACACTTCTTGCGTATTTGGCGATGATTTTCCTCGGCGGTTGGGTGTAGCAATTAGGGTTGCATTTAGGCTGTGCGTTTCCCATTGTTTTTCTACAGAGACAAATAGCGATTGTGCGTCGTAAAACGTGCCGTTTTGAAAACCCGATGCCCCCCAACGGTTTCCCAGTGCAACCACCCCCGACCAACCGTTTTTCAATTGCCCTGTGCCGTGACTCGCCAGCACTCGATGGTTGTAGCTTCTGTCCGAAAAAGAAAACGTCAAACGGGTTCCTTTTCCATAGCCTGAGGCTCGTGTATTTATGTTTGTTGTGCCCAATACACCCCCAACAAGATAGTCTGAAGGGGCAATCCCTGAGCTAAGTTCTCGGTTGCGTAACACGTCATTCAGCCCGCCCCAATTGCTCCATTGCGGACGCCCATTGTGCAACTTGTTCATCGGCAAGCCGTTAATCATCAAAGTAGCATGGTCAGAATCCAATCCCCGAACGCGAAAAAACGAAGCGCTAAACTCAAAAGCGGCAGTGCGTAAAAACACATCTTGGGTGGATTGCAATAGCCCAGAGATATTATCCAATGCATCGTTTTCATCACTAAGTTCATCGTCACTAAGATTGATGATTGAAAGTTGTGCGTTTTGATAAGGTTCTTGCTCAAAACCAATAGGTTGAAGCGTAATGGAAATCTCGTCGCCCGAAGTGGCAACCAAAATAAAGGGTTCAAACCCATCCAGAAAAAACGTCAGGGTTTGTGTTTCTAGTACTGGTATGCGAAATCTACCGTTGGCGTCTGTTTGTGTTTCTTTTTTAGCGGGAGATGCCGTTATCGAAACACGCTGTAATGGTTGTTGAGCAGGATCAACAACGCTACCCACAATAGCGTCTTGAGCCCATATATAGCCAGAAAATAAAACGGCAAAAAGTAGGTGTCGCCCGTTCATGATTTGGATATTATTGTTATAAATTTAGCATAAATTTTTTAACCGCTTTTGCTTTGAAGAAGACATATCCTTTCTGGCTGCTCTTAATTTTTGTTTCCGCATTTGCTTTTGGCCAAGGCAGCAAAAACTATGAGGTACTAACGGTGGCATTTTATAATGTTGAAAATCTTTTTGACACCTTAAATGATCCCAATACCAGAGACGACGATCGCACACCAGAAGGGCGTGACCGTTGGACGGAAGACATCTATCAAAAAAAGGTAAAAAATATGGCTCGGGTAATTTCTAAAATTGGACGTGAAACCACCAACCAACCGCCTGCCGTTATTGGGCTTTGTGAGGTGGAAAACAGGCAAGTGATTCTTGATATGCTAAACGACCCGCTGCTAAAGCCGTATAACTACGGCATTGTGCATGTAGATTCGCCTGACGAGCGCGGTATTGACGTGGCGCTTATCTACAGGAAAAAACATTTTTTGCCTATTGCGTTTAAGAACCATGCGTTAAGACTTTACAAGAAAAAAGGAAAGGGACGAGACTACACCCGAGACCAGTTATTGGTGTATGGTGTGTTGGAAAAGGAGCCCGTATATTTTTTAATACATCATTGGCCTTCACGTAGTGGCGGACAAAAACGCAGTGAACCCAATAGGCTTAAAGCGGCTGCGCTAAACAAAAAACTAGTGGATTCCGTTTTGCAACAAAACCCGAAAGCCAAAATCATAAATATGGGCGACTTTAATGATGGCCCTGTAAACAAAAGCATTGCGGAAGTGCTGCAAGCCACCCATAAAAAAAGGCGTGTATTTAAAAACAGCGTACTTTATAATCCCATGATGGCATATTACAAAAAAGGCGTTGGAACCGCCTGTCATCGTGATACGTGGAGTGTTATAGACCAAATCCATGTTTCGGGCGGGTTGCTAAAAGCTAAGGCAACCCACTGGCGGTTCTGGAAAGCTGGAATTTACAACAAACCCTATTTGATAACCAAAGAAGGGCGTTATAAGGGGTATCCGTTTCGGAGTTTTGCAGCTGGGCGTTTTACAAACGGCTATAGCGATCACTTCCCTGTCTACGCCTATTTGATTCGTGAAGCGGTGAAATAAAATTTTTTTTGTTTAGTTTAGCATAAATAACCCCAAAATTGTATAACAAAAACACTTAGCCTAATTCGCTTTTTTTTCGGTTTACAGCTTAGGGGTGTTGGATATCGCCATACATAAAATGTGGATATACGAAATTCGTTTATCTGCATAGTTGGCAACAAGCTGAAAAAACTTATGAGTGAATATTTAGCCCATATAAAATACGAAGGAAAACTAGTCGAAGATGGGTTTTTGGACGCTCGAAAATCAGCTGAAATACTTATCGGAATTGACGAAGTAATACGTTTTTTCCTTTTTCAAGAAAATAAAGAATCTGCAAAATTAGATTTAGAAATTCCAATTCGTGTTGAAAAAGGTTGTTGGATGGCAATCCTTCCACCTTACCTTGAAGTTGGAATTTTAACTGCTCTCGGAGCTGCAACAGCTTATGGAATGACAGCATTAAATACAATTGCAAAAAATGACTTTAAAGATGTAACTTCAAAGGACATAGGAAAGAAAATTGTAAAAGGAATTAAATGGTTAATCGAAATTGTAAAGCATCTTAAAAAGAAAAAAGTAAAACAATTCCCAGATGCAAAAGTCGAGTTAAAAGAAGGAATACAAATGGCTGGAATTCCAAATGAAAATGGCGAAATTTTATTTGTGCCACTTGAATACTTGGACCTTTACACAAAAGTCCCTGAAAAACTACTTGACAAACTGACTAAACAAATTGAGGAAGAACGTGAATTAGAAATTGACTTTAGCGAAGAGAATAAAGGAGATAAAGACGACACAGGAACGCCTGCAAAAATAACTTATGGACAAAAATCACTCTTTTTTGAAGAAAAAGAAGAGGAAGATATTTTATTCCCGGAATTAAAACACGGAATGTATGTGGAATTGGAAGGTCATTTGACTAGAGGGAATGAAAAAACTAATACGTTAGGTTTTGAGTACGAAAATCATATTCTTACTTGTATTCCATACGAAGGTAGTATAAGAAGTGAAAAGCAAACTTTATTTACAAATTGTACAATTAAAGGCTATATAGATAGATTAGCCAAAGATGGTACTTTTAAAGAAAGAAGACCAATAATTAGATATCTTGAAATAGAAAATAATGACCAAGAAAAACCGAGCTTATTTGGATAAAAGCCAGTTGCCAACAATGGCTATACCTAATTGCTTGTTCTCGCCTGCTGGCGCGAGCCTGACTGGCGCAAACAAACGGCTATAGCGACCATTTCCCGGTGTATGCTTATTTAGTAAGGGAAATGTAATAGGCTATCCCGATTATATAATTCTATATATTGATGAATAATTCACTACTTTTGATTTAAATGAACATCCATGGATAGAGGTGATATATCGGAAAAGAAATACTTAACAGCGGTAATACTGTCAGGGGTTTTTGGCGTAATGGGCATTCATCACTTTTATGTAGGTCGCTGGGCCATGGGGTTTTTGGATTTAGGACTATTTATTGGAACAGTAGTTTCATTTTTTTCTGGAAATATCTTAGTTGCTGGCGTACTTTTTATTGCTGATTTAATACACACCGTGTATGTGACCTATTTACTGCTAGTAGGGCAATATAGAGATGGACAGGGTAAAATAATTTCTTATCCAAATCAAAAAATTAATTAAAATCAAATAATAAATATGGAAAGTAATAGTGAACAAAAAAGCGAAAAAGGATTTGTGCCAATGATTTTATTGTGTTTCTTCTTAGGAGGATTAGGAGTACACCGATTTTACGCTGGTAAAGTGGGCACAGGTATTTTGATGCTTATAACTTTAGGAGGGCTTGGCATCTGGACTCTTATTGATTTCATCATCATCGCTACAGGAAATTTCAAAGATAAAGAAGGGCTGAAGATTAAAAATTAAA
>DLPY01000047.1:9359-13786 GCA_002478685.1 Flavobacteriaceae bacterium UBA7446 | reverse complement strand
ATGGCGTAACAACACCGCTGCGGCAGCGGGTTTTCGTGCCAAAGAAAGTCAACGGTTTTTACCGCATCAAATTTTATATTATCATGTGCCTACGCCACTTTCAGAAATATTTTACAAGAGTACGCAATCGCAAGGGCAGTCCACCGATGCGTTGATTACCGCCAACATCCACCCACGGCTAAACTATGCCATTGGCTATCGCGGACACCGTTCCTTAGGGAAATATCAGCATCAAATTTCTGGGCGTAGCCAATTGCGTTTTACTACCCGTTACGAAAACCCCAATGGGCGATACCGCATGCGCTTGCAGCTTGCCAATCAAAAAATAGAACAACAAGAAAACGGAGGCTTAGATGCTGCCTCTATCGAAGATTTCACTTCTGGCAACGATGAATTTTTTGACCGAGAGCGCTTGGGGGTGCGGTACGAAAATGCGACCAATCTTTTTACAGGAAAGTTCTATTTGCTAGAACAAGATTATTTGGTGTCTCGATCCAAAGACTCGCTCCAAACACCCCGACTTCGCATCGGTTATAGGGCGCAAAGCAATATCCACGATAATCGCTTTACGCAAAGCACTCCCTACGAAGGTTACGGCAGTTTGGCAGACGGCATGACCAAAGCCTACGACCAAACAAAATACAGCCTACGGCAGTTTGATGCCTACACCATACTTACCAGTCCTAGCGTGGGTTGGTTTTCGGGTTATGCGCGGCACCACAAATACCGTTTTACGGAAAATCATATTGCCGATAGCCCCGCACTTTCAGAAGATGCCTATTCTGTTGGAGGGGCATGGCGTAAGAATTTTGGCGCATTGCGCCTTCGTGCCGAAGCGGAATTTGCCCTTAGCGGTTCTCGCACAGGAGATTTTCTTAATGGTGAAATTTCGTTGCCGTGGTTTAAAACCGGTAGCATTACCGCAGGGATTCGTATGCAGCAACAACATCCCGGTTTTGTGTTTGAGCAGTTTACAAGTAGCTATGCCGATTATCGTTGGCAAACAACACCCAAAATGGAACAGCGAACCGCTATTTATGGCGCATTACGTCATCCAACATTTGGAATACTTTCTATAACCGCAACCAACATCAACCACCACGCCTATTTTTTACAAGCCAATGCCGATGCGCTAGCCGTAACGCCCACGCAATCAAACGAGGCAATAAACCTGTTGCAAATCGACTGGGAAGGCGGATTGAAATTTGGTGTATTTCGTTGGGATGCCAAACTACGTGCCCAGCAACTTAGCGGCAATACCGCTGCCATGCCACTCCCCGATGTTATTGGTCGCACTGCCTTGTATTACGAAGACCATTGGTTTGAAAAAGCCATGTTTTTACATCTGGGGGTAAGCGCACACTACTTTTCAGCATTTCACATGCGTGCCTATCATCCGCTACTTTCCGAATTTGTAGTTCAGCAACACGAAGAGTTGGGTGGCTACCCTGTGGTAAATGCCTTTTTTAATGCCAAAATCAGGCAAACACGTTTGTTTTTGGTGGTAGAGCATGCCAATGCCAACCGCAAAGCACCAGATTATTTTGCAGCCCCCGGATATCCGTATCGCGACTTATTGGTTCGCTTTGGATTGGTGTGGAATTTCTTTCAGTAGATTAGTTTGTGCGTAAATGAAATATGCTGTCGCATATTAAATTCTAGATCTAAATATTTTTAATGTTCATTTTGTCTTGAAACAAAACGAACCAAAAGTTCAAGAAGATTTCAAGGAAATTTTTGGGATTTCATCTCAAAACCGCTGCTAAATCATTGCTACATGCAGTTTTTGCCAAAGGCAAAAGCACTTTCGCGTGATTTACAGCTATTTCTGAGAAATCTTCGGTTTACTCAAACCGAAATAAAATTGGTTTAATTCGTGGGTAAGTCGCCACCCTCTTTGATAGGAAGCTTAGACGATCCCATCAAAAAGGCATCTACGTGGTGTGCTGCTTCACGACCTTCCGAAATTGCCCAAACAATCAACGATTGCCCACGGCGCATATCACCTGCGGTGAATACATGCGGCAAATTGGTTTGGTATTTTTCGTTGCCTTTTACGTTTGAACGCTCATCTTGTACTAAGCCCAAACGCTCGGCAAGGGTTGGCTCAGGACCTGTAAACCCAAGCGCTAGCAATGCTAGTTCGCATGGCCATTCTTGCTCAGAATTCGGTTCTTCCACAAGCGTTGGTCTGCCGCCTTCTTCGTTCTTCTCCCAACGTACGTTTACCGTTTTTAAGCCTTTTAGATTGCCATCCGCATCAGCCACAAATTCTTTGGTCATAATGCTCCACTCTCTGTGACTTCCTTCTTCATGCGAAGAAGTCGTTTTGAGCTTAAAGGGCCAAAAGGGCCACGGATGGTCTTCGGTACGTGTTTCCGATGGCTTAGGTAGAATCTCAAAATTAGTAACGCTTTTTGCTCCTTGACGGTTGGAGGTTCCAATACAATCCGAACCGGTATCACCACCACCAATTACAACAACATTTTTGCCTGCTGCGTGAAGTGCATTGTCCACTTCTGTAAGCCCATCAACCCAACGGTTGCTTTTGGGTAAAAAGTCCATGGCTTGTACCACTCCTGGCAAATCAGCCCCAGGGATAGGTAATCTTCTGCGGACAGTTGCGCCACCACAAAGTACCACAGCATCAAACGCATCAAGTTCTTCAACAGGCATGTTTTTGCCTACTTCTACGCCTGTTTTAAACTGAATGCCTTCTTCCTCTAAAATGGCTAAACGACGGTCGATTACATTTTTTTCCATCTTAAAATCTGGAATACCATAGCGGAGTAAACCACCAATTTTTTCATCACGCTCAAATACGGTTACCGTATGTCCGGCACGATTTAGCTGTTGTGCAGCAGCAAGTCCGGCAGGTCCAGAGCCTACAACGGCAACGGTTTTTCCAGTGCGTTTTGCAGGTGGGTCGGCTTTAATCCATCCTTCTTTAAACCCACGCTCTACGATATATTTTTCTATCATTTCGATAGAAACCGGCGGGTTGATAATACCCAAAACACAAGCGGCTTCGCAAGGCGCAGGGCAGAGCCTTCCCGTAAACTCTGGGAAGTTGTTGGTGGAATGCAAAATGCGTAATGCTTTTTGCCATTCGCTGCGATATACCGCATCGTTAAAATCGGGAATCATGTTACCTAGTGGGCAACCACTATGGCAAAACGGAACGCCACAGTCCATACAGCGTGCGCCTTGGTCTTGTAGCGTTTCCTCGCTTGGCGTAACTGTAAATTCCTTGTAATTCTTCACACGGTCTTGAACAGCTAAATTCTGTTCATTCACGCGCTCATACTCCATAAACCCTCTTAACTTTCCCATACTTATGCGTTTTGTTTTTCTTGCGCCATACGCTCTAGTGCTGCCTTATAATCGGTAGGCATTACTTTAATAAAATGCTTCTGTGTTGTGTTCCAATCGGCTAAAATTTGTGTTGCCAACAGACTGCCAGTATAGTTGATATGATTTTGAATCAATTCCTTAACATGCGCAACGTCCTCCTTGCTAAGGTCTTCAAGTCCAATCATTTCCATATTGAAATTACGGTCGTCAAATACCCCGTTTTCAGCGTAAATATAGGCGATACCACCGCTCATACCTGCGGCGAAATTTCGTCCAATTTTCCCTAGAATTACTGCTTCTCCTCCGGTCATGTATTCGCAACCGTGATCGCCAACTCCTTCCACAACGGCAACAGCTCCCGAGTTGCGTACACAAAAACGCTCACCAGCAATTCCATTGATATATGCCTCGCCACCTGTTGCGCCATAGAGGGCAACATTTCCAATGATGATATTTTCTTCTGGCTTAAAGGTTGCTTCTTGGGGTACTTTGGCAACCAATCGTGCGCCAGAAAGTCCTTTTCCGAAGTAGTCATTGGCATTTCCTGTGACTTCCATATACAGCCCTTTGGTAGCAAAACAGCCAAAACTTTGTCCCGCAGCTCCTTTGAATAACAGCTTTAGCGTGTCGGTAGGCAGCCCCTCACGGCCGTGCGCTTTGGATATTTCATTACTCAACAATGCGCCAACACTTCGGTCTGTGTTTTTGATGTCAAAGTGTAGCGTTTGCGGTTCTTTGGAAATAATCGCTTTTTGTGCTTTCGATACAATGTCCACATCAAGCACGTTGTCTAAACCGTGGTCTTGCTTTGTCATGTTTCGGACAGATACATTTTCATCAACTTCAGGTTTGTAAAGGATAGCTGAAAGGTCAATGCCCTGCGCTTTGAAGTGGTCAATAGCAGCATTCATATTTAGCTTTTGGCTTTGCCCTACCATTTCATCAACCGTTCTAAAGCCCAGTTGAGCCATTATCGTTCGCATTTCTTCTGCTACAAAGTGCATAAAGTTGATAACGTGTTCAGGTTTGCCTTTAAAGTTTTTGCGTAGTTCTGGGTCTTGCGTTGCAATACC
>DLPY01000047.1:0-9013 GCA_002478685.1 Flavobacteriaceae bacterium UBA7446 | reverse complement strand
AAACCAAATTCCTCGGCACCCAACAAGCAGGCAACGGCTACGTCACGCCCAGTTTTCATTTGTCCGTCACACTCCATAACGATACGTCCGCGGAGGTCGTTCATCACAAGTGTTTGTTGCGCTTCGGCAATACCAAGCTCCCAAGGTAGCCCAGCGTGTTTTAGTGAGGTTAGGGGAGATGCGCCTGTTCCGCCGTCATAACCCGAAATCAAAATGACATCTGCTTTTGCTTTTGCCACTCCAGCAGCAATAGTTCCTACACCAACTTCAGACACCAGTTTTACATTGATTCGTGCCTCGCGATTGGCATTTTTCAGGTCATAGATAAGCTGTGCCAAATCCTCAATAGAATAAATATCGTGGTGAGGCGGTGGCGAAATCAGCCCTACATAAGGGGTAGAATTACGCACCGAAGCGATGTATGGGTTTACTTTTGGACCAGGAAGCTGACCACCTTCTCCGGGTTTTGCGCCCTGCGCCATTTTAATTTGAATTTCACGGGCATTGGTCAGGTAGTGTGACGATACGCCAAACCTTCCAGAAGCCACTTGCTTAATGGCAGAGTTACGCCATTCGCCGTCTTCGTCCCGGGTAAAACGTCGGGGGTCTTCACCGCCTTCTCCCGAGTTGCTTTTACCGCCAATACGGTTCATGGCTTTGGCTAGGTTTTCGTGTGCTTCTTCGCTAATAGAACCCAACGACATTGCCCCTGTTTTAAATCGTTTTACGATGGCTGTCCATGGCTCAACCTCGTCTATAGGAATAGGGTCTAAGTCGGTAAACTCAAACATACCACGAAGGGTCATCAATTGTTTAGATTGATCGTTTACGAGTTTTGAGTATTCTTCGTAAGTACTATAGCTCCCCTTATTGGTGGCAAGTTGCAATTTGGCAATACTAGCAGGATTCAGCATATGCGCTTCGCCGTTTCTGCGCCAGCGATAACTTCCTCCAATTTCTAAGTCTAAGCCTTCGCTAGCCGCTTTTTCCCCGAAGGCAAAATCGTGACGTTTGGCAATTTCTTGCTCCACTTCTTTTAATCCAATACCCTCAATTCGTGTAGCAGTTTTGCAGAAATAGGTGTCGATAAATTTCTTGCTTAGCCCAAGCGCCTCAAAAATTTGTGCTCCTCGGTACGAGTGTAAGGTTGAGATGCCAATTTTATTCATGATTTTAATCAATCCTTTGGCAATAGCTTTATTGAAGTTTGCAATGGCGTTTTCCGAAGAAAGCCCTTTGATAACTCCCGTTTCAATTTGATGCTCAATGACTTCATTTACCATGTATGGGTTGATGGCACTTGCACCGTATCCAAACAGCAGGGCAAAGTGATGTGGTTCGCGAGGCTCGGCAGACTCAATGATAATCCCAAATTTGGAACGCAAACGATGTTTCATCATGCCATGGTGCACGTGCGCACAAGCTAATAGCATTGGAATAGGTGCCTTTTCGTTGCTTATTCCTCTATCGGAAAGGATGATGATGTTTACTCCAGCTTCCACTTGTTTTTTGACTTCCAAAAGCAAGGCGTCTAAAGCACGCTCCAATCCATTGTTCCCTGATTGCACATCGTATAGTGAAGGAACAGAACTCGCGTTAAAATCATCGTGCTCAATAAACTTAATTTTATCCAAATCTTCATTGGAAATAATGGGATTTTGAATGCGAAGTTTTTTAGCGTGATCAGCCGTAACATCAAAGATATTGACATCGCTACCTACACCCATAGAAGTGTCGGTTACAATTTCTTCTCGAATACCATCTAGGGGTGGGTTAGTTACTTGCGCAAACAATTGTTTGAAATAATTGTAAAGTAACTGCGGCTTATTGGAAAGCACCGCCAAAGGGGTGTCGGTTCCCATGGATCCAATCGCTTCTTTCCCCTGCGTACTCATAGGAGTAATGAGCGTTTTGATGTCTTCTTCGGTGTATCCAAAAGCTTGCAAACGCTTTGCAAAAGGCTCTGCCTCAATAGGGGTTTTGTTGCCTGTGTAGGGGACATCTTTGAGCGGCAATAAATTATCCTTTAACCATTCACCATAAGGATGTTTGGCAGAAATTTTTTCTTTGACTTCACGGTCTTCAATGATGCGCCCCTCTTCCATGTCTACCAGGAACATACGTCCTGGCTCTAAGCGTCCGTGTAGCGAAACGTTAGCGGGGTCAATATCAATTACACCTGTTTCAGACGACATGACCACATATCCGTCTTTGGTTACTGTGTAGCGTGATGGACGAAGACCATTACGGTCGAGTAATGCGCCGATATATTTTCCGTCAGTAAAAGGCACCGAGGCAGGTCCGTCCCAAGGCTCCATGATACAGGCGTTATAGGCATAAAAGTCTTTTTTGGTAGGTTCCATGGATTGGTGTCTTTCCCATGCTTCTGGCACTAACATCATCATAACCTCAGGAAGCGAGCGCCCCGTGTGAAGTAGCAGTTCTACTACCATGTCCATAGAGGAGGAGTCTGATTTTCCTGGTAATACAATTGGAGTGATATGCTTTATGTCTTCTCCAAAAAATTCGTTTGCAAAAAGCTCCTCACGTGCTTTCATACGAATCACATTCCCTCTGTAGGTGTTGATTTCGCCGTTATGACACATATAGCGGAAAGGTTGTGCTAAATCCCAAGTAGGGAAGGTATTGGTAGAAAATCGTTGATGTACCAATGCCAGTCGTGTTACTACACGTGGATCTTTGAGGTCCATGTAGAATCCTTCAATGTCCTCTGGCATTAGTAATCCTTTGTAGATTACAGTGCGTGTAGAAAAACTTGGCAAATAGAAATATTGGTTTTGGGACATTTTACTGCAAAACACACGATGCTCAGCACGCTTACGTGCAATAAAGGCTTTGGTGTTAAGTTGGTCTTCGGTAAGATTTCCTGTAGCATCTTCCACAAAAACTTGCTTGATGTTTGGAAGGGTTTGCTTTGCGATTTTCCCAACCACATCGATGTTTGTAGGCACGTCTCGCCATCCAATAATGCTTAAGTTTTGTCTGTTAAGTTCCTCCTCAAAAACTTCGATACAGTAGGTGCGTTGATTTAATTTTTGTGGTAAAAACACCATGCCAAGCGCATAGGATTTTGGTGCCGGAAGTGTAAAAGAGCACACTTCCTTTAGAAAATCATGTGGAATATCAATAAGTATACCTGCTCCGTCTCCAGTTTTACCGTCGGCACTCACAGCACCCCTATGCTCCAATTTCACAAGAATATCAAGAGCCTTGTGAATAATGTCATTTGTGAGCTTGCCTTTTAGGCTGCAAATAAAGCCAGCGCCACAGTTGTCGTGCTCGTTTTCCGGGTTGTATAAACCTTGAGGATCGGGTAACATATTGAATTTTCCCCAAATATAATTTTTGACCTTAAATTATTTAAATAAGAGCATATTATAATGTTGTCCAACTATTGTATTACCAAAATCCGCAATCAATATTGCTAAAAAATTAAATTCCATATTGCATAATTGTCAAATTATAAATGCAGATAACGATTTTAATAGTAACCCCCTATAATATTAGGGGGCTGTTTGTTTGTTTATGATGCTTTAATTATTCAGACCCTTCTATTTATGGGGCTAAAACATTTTATTAAAAATAAATGGAATGAAATGAGTGGTATTATTAAAGTGTTACGATGCAAAAATCATATTTTTAAAACCCATCACATTGCTATATTTGTTCTTTAAATTTTTTACATCAGTTTATGGAAACCATTATTCTTGTCGTATTCTTTTTGGGATACTTATCCATTACCTTAGAACATAATCTCAAAATAGATAAACTTATTCCTGCCCTAGCCATGATGGCTATTTTGTGGGCGCTTATTGCCCTTGGGCATCTTCCAGTCTTTGATGTGGATACGGTTTCCAAAAGTTTACATGAATCGCGTTTGGATGAGGTTTTGTTGCACCATCTTGGTAAAACTGCCGAGATTTTAGTTTTTTTGTTAGGCGCTATGACCATCGTTGAAGTCATTGATTATTTTGATGGTTTTGCAACTATCAAAGGGTTTATTCGCACGCGCAGCAAAGTCAATCTTTTATGGATTTTTTCCATTTTAGCATTTATACTTTCGGCTATAATTGACAATCTTACAGCCACTATTGTTCTTATTACTATTTTGCAAAAGGTTGTAAAAGAGCGCGATACACGCTTGTGGTTTGCTGGACTTATCATTGTAGCGGCAAATGCTGGAGGTGCATGGTCGCCCATTGGCGACGTTACCACAACCATGCTGTGGATTGGAAAAAAAGTAACAACTCCTGAACTTATTAAATTCTTGCTTATTCCTTCTTTGGTGTGTATGGTTGTTCCCACCCTTATTGCCAGTCGTTTTAAGGCTTTTAAAGGAAAAATAGACGCGATCCAAAGCAACGATGCTTCTAAAAGTACTTATGGCGCAACGATGTTATATTTGGGATTAGGGGCTATTTTATTTGTGCCTGTTTTCAAAACGGTAACGCATTTGCCACCTTACGTGGGAATGATGCTTTCCTTAGCCATTGTGGCAACGTTTGCGGAGATTTACAGCAACTCAAAATTTTCAATTACAACCATAGACAGTACTTCTGATGCACACGGCGCACATAGTCCTGTTCATTCTGCACTGACTAAGATTGAGCTCCCCAGTATCCTGTTTTTCTTGGGAATTTTGATGGCGGTTGCTGCACTTGAGTCGCTAGGTTTACTTTTTAATTTTGCGCAAGATCTTACTGCTACTTTTCCTAATATGGACGTGGTGGTAGCATTGCTTGGCTCGGGCTCTGCAGTGATTGATAATGTTCCGCTTGTAGCTGCTAGTATGGGGATGTTTTCTGAGGGTGTTGACGATTCACTATGGCATGCGATTGCCTTTGCAGCTGGAACAGGTGGGAGTATGTTGGTTTTTGGCTCTGCCGCTGGTGTAGTAGCTATGGGTATGGAAAAAATTAATTTTTTCTGGTATCTTAAAAAGATTTCACTCTTGGCGCTTATCGGATTTGTAACAGGTTATATTACGTTTATGCTTATGCGTGATTACCTGTTCGTGTAATGGATTATGCAGCCACGCTACATTGGCTATATGCTCAGCTTCCCATTTATCAGCGTGTTGGAGCAGCAGCATTAAACCCAAATTTAGACCGCATTACCGCTCTTGCTGCCCATTTGGGTAGTCCTCACCTTAAATTTAAAAGTATTCACATTGCAGGAACAAACGGTAAGGGTTCTTCGTCGCATATGCTAGCTTCCGTATTGCAAGAAGCAGGGTATAACGTGGGGTTGTATACCTCCCCGCACTTAAAAGATTTTAAAGAGCGCGTTCGTATAAATGGCACGCCAATTACGGAGAAGTTTGTTGTGGATTTTGTAGCGGAAAACAAATATTTTTTTGAAGCAAAATCCTTTTCATTTTTTGAAATGACGGTGGCACTTGCTTTTCAGTATTTTGCTTCTAAGCAAGTAGATGTGGCGGTAATTGAAGTTGGTTTAGGTGGTCGATTAGATGCTACAAATATTATTATGCCTGAGGGCTGTTTGATTACCAATATCAGTTTAGACCATCAGCAATTTTTAGGGCATACACGCCCCGAAATTGCTCGAGAAAAAGCGGGGATTATTAAATCTAATATTCCTGTGGTTGTAGCTGAACACGATGCTGAAACATTCCCTGTTTTTAAGGAAGTTGCGTCACAAAAAAACGCCCTAATGCGCGTAGCTTCTATGTATGACTATTCCACCGATTTATTGGGTGATTATCAAAAACAAAATATCAATGGTGTGGTTTCACTATTGCATGTGCTTCCACAGTTTTCAGTTTCCGAGTCACATATAATAAATGGATTACAACGAGTTGTCAAAAACACAGGTCTGCGTGGGCGATGGGAAATAATCGGGCATCAGCCCAAAATTATAGCTGATGTGGCGCATAATCCAGCAGGATTGCAAGCTGTTTTTGCACAGTTAAAAAAGGAACAATTTGACAACTTACATATTGTTTTTGGAGTAGTTTCTGATAAAAAAGTAAGTGAAATAACAACATTCCTTCCCAAAAAAGCGCATTACTATTTATGTACTGCAAATGTTCCTAGAGCAATGAATACGTCTGAACTGGCAGTTGAATTTAAGAAGAATGATTTCAGTTTTAGTACACACAATAGTGTACAACACGCTCTTGAGGTAGCCAAAACAGCAGCTTCTAAAAACGATTTGATTTTTGTCAGTGGAAGTTTGTTTGTAGTGGCTGAAATTTTGCCATAATCACTATTCAGACAGGAATTGGCTTATCCTTTATCATAAATTACGGACCCTTAGTAAGAGTTTTCCGGCTTGGTTCAAAACATTGGTTTAACTCCAATGTTAATGAATCTTAAAGTATTTTTTTGTACAAGGCGTTGATAAAAAACAAGTTGCATAAACACAACTTTTCATTTAAAGATTTCAAAACATTTGTATAACTATTTTCAAACACAAATCAAATTTATTTTTAACAATGAGATAGTCTTCGGATAATATTATATGTCTTGTTTTGAAGTTTAAAATTTACAATATGAAACAACTTAATTTCTCACTTAATAACTAAAACAATGAAAAAACTAATTACGACATTATTTATTTTGTCTAGTCTGGTTGTCAGTGCACAGACTAGCATATTAAAAGGCCAGGTGTTGGATAATGATAATATTCCTTTACCTGGAGCTACTGTAATTGTTAGTCCATCAGGAATAACAGGTATTACTGATATTGATGGAACTTTCTCCCTTTCAGTCCCTGAAGGTTCAGAAAAACTAACCATCTCTTATGTTGGCTTCCTTTCAACAGACGTACTAATTGGAGAAAATACGTCTTTCAATATTTCACTTCACCAAGATACGGAAGTTCTCCAAGAAGTAATCGTTGTGGGATATGGTTCTCAAAAGCTAAGAGATTATACGGGTTCAGTATCATCTTTATCTACTCAGCGTTTGGAAAAAGTTCCAAATTTAAATGTTACTCAAGCTATTCAGGGTGCAATTCCAGGAATTAATGTTACGACTAATCAGGCTGGTGCAGCCTCAGAAGAATCTATTATTGTTCGTGGGAGAAATTCTATCCTCGCTAATAATAGTCCGCTAATTATTGTAGACCGTATTCCATACAATGGTCAGCTTAGGGACATTAACGTAAATGATATTGAGTCCCTTCAAGTATTAAAAGATGCTTCAGCAACTGCAATCTATGGATCGAGAGGAGCAAATGGAGTAATTCTTATTACCACAAAAAAAGGTACAGAGGGTAAACCATTAGTGACTTTTGACAGTCGATTTGCTACTCAACAATACGATCGACTCCCTAACTACATGAATGCACAAGAATTTTTTGCATTTAAAGAAGCACGTGAGCCAGGCAACGTTACAACAACAGAGCAAGAAAATTTTGATAATGGAAACTTTGTTGATTGGCAGGAGCTAGGTGTTCGAACTGGTCAAAGTCAGCAACACAATTTATCAGTTTCTGGAACATCAGGACCGGTGAGCTACTACTTTGGAGGAAGCTACCTTGATGTAAAAGGGGTTGCAATCAACGATGATTATGAAAGATCGCTTGGTCGAGTTAATTTGGATGTTCAGGTTACCGATTGGCTTAGAGTTGGAACTCGTACACAGTTTTCAGCAGATGATAGGAGCGGTTTAAGCCCAAGTTTCAGTGATTTAGGAAGAAAGAATCCGCTTATAAATCCATACCAGGATAACGGTGAGCTAAGTATTTTTCCTTGGCCAACATTCACAGATATTGGCAATCCACTAGAGCCTATTAACTATCAAAATACAGACGAGTCTAGACAATTAATTACAAATAATTACTTATTGGTTGATGTGCCATTTATTCAGGGCTTAAGCTATCGCCTTAACTCAGGTATAACTGAACGTGCTGTAAATCAAAGTACTTATGCTGGCCGTAATACACAGGTTGGCTTGGCTGCTGGCGGAATGGCTGAGGTGCAAACTTCTAGATTCACTTCTACAGTTATTGAAAATATTTTGGATTACAACCGCACATTTGATAAGCACTTTGTTGGTGTGACGGCATTATATAGCTACCAAAAGGACCAGTCAACTTCTGACATCCTAGAAGCACAAGGCTTCCCTAACGATATCACTAGTTATTATAATCCTGCACAAGCTTTAGTTGTTATGCCTTCGTTTACTTTTTTCCGTACCGATTTAATTTCTTCTATGCTACGTCTCAATTATGGGTTTAATGAGAAGTATTTTATTACCTTAACAGGAAGAAGAGACGGATATTCTGGTTTTGGAAACGATAATAAATGGGGGAAATTTGGAACCGTTGCTGGAGCATGGATTATTTCTAATGAACCCTTTTTCCCAGTAAGTAATACGCTCAACTTTCTTAAGTTAAGAGCCTCTTATGGTGAGAATGGAAACCAAGCACTAGATCCATATTTATCTATTGCAAAGTTTAAAGAGCAAAACTTTGTGGACGGTAGTACCTCACTTCCTGGTGTGCTTCCACAAAACCTTGCGAATACAGCGCTTAGTTGGGAGACAAGTAGATCTTTAAATATAGGAATGGATTTTGGATTATTGAACAACAGTGTTTCAGGAAGCGTTAACTATTTCCATACTAATACAACGGACTTGTTGTTGAATAGAACAATTTCACCTGTACAAGGAATTGGCTTCATTACAGACAACATTGGTGAAACAGAAAATTCTGGTTTTGAACTTGTGTTAACTACTACACAAAAAATTGCTGATGAATTTACTTGGAATGCCAACTTCAATTTTACGTCCATTCACAATGAAATTGTTTCATTGGGACTTGGACAAAATGGTGAGGTAGACGATGTAGCGAGTGGTTTGTTTATCGGCAAACCCATCACTGCCAACTTTGACTTTTTATTTGAAGGTGTATGGCAGCAAAGTGAGGCCGACCAAGCCGCAACCTACGGAAGTCAACCTGGCTATATCAAACTCAGCGATGTAGATTCTAGTGGAGATATTACTGCAGATGATAGAACCATTAT
>DLPY01000010.1:1117-22186 GCA_002478685.1 Flavobacteriaceae bacterium UBA7446 | reverse complement strand
CGAAGCAACAGAAGAGGCTGCGCCAGTTGAGGAGGCTGCTGAAGAAGTGGCTGAGGCTAAAGCAGGGGATACTCCTGCGGAAGATGCGACCGATGACAAAGACATAGCAGAAGAAGCTGCCGAATAACCCATGCGTGTTGAGGACTGCTTTTTTGTTGGCACCGTCGTCAGTAAATACAGTTTTAAAGGAGAGGTTTTACTTAAGCTTGATACCGACGAACCTGAGCAGTATCAATCCATTGAAAGCTTATTTTTAGCGCAAAACAATACGCTAATTCCCTATTTTATTGTCAAAAGTAGTATGCACAAACCTAGTTTGTTGCGTCTTAAACTCGAGGACGTTTCTTCGGAAGAAGATGCTAATCTGCTCCTAAAAGCAAAAGCCTATTTGCCATTATCCGAATTACCTCCGCTTTCAGGAAATAAGTTTTATTACCACCAAGTCATTGGGTATGCCGTTGAAGATAAAAATCTTGGCAAACTTGGTAACGTTGTCCGAGTAAATGAGCACACAGCACAAGCCACTTTAGAAGTGGATATTGACGGAAAAAATGCGCTGATTCCAATAGTAGATGACATCATTCTAAAGGTGGACAGAAATGCCAAAACACTTCACTTAAGCACACCTCCGGGATTGATCGATTTATACATTAAGGATGTATAGACTTCTATGTCTTTTTTGTTTTTCAGGACTACTTGCACAAAGTCAAGTACAGCAATTAGACGAAGTAGTATTAAGCGCACAACGACTAAAAAGTGATATTCAACCGCTAAGTGCTACAATCCTTTCAGACAGTTTAAACCTAAATTTCACACAAGAAATAGGTGGGCTGTTGCAACAAATTCCCGGTCTGATTGTCAGCAGCCAGCAAAATTTTAGTCAAGACACCCGTATTTCTATTCGCGGGTATGGCGCACGTGCCACTTTTGGGATTCGTGGCATCAAAGTTTTGTTAGACGGTATTCCCATTACTACGCCAGACGGACAAACCCAATTGGATCATATTCCGTTGTCGCAAATAGGGACTATTGAAGTGCTTCGTGGTCTTTCGAGTGGCTTGTATGGCAACGCCTCTGGCGGTGTGATTTCTCTACAGAGTGCGCCTATCATTTCAGAAACCAATATAGCCATTACCAAAGGAGATTTTCAATCGCAATCGTTAATGGCAGAATGGAGCAAAGCACAAGAAAAACACCGATTTCGTGCTATAGTAGCGCATCAAAAACAAGAAGGTTACAGGAAATGGAGTGGGTTTGAAAACACACTTGTTTCGCTATCAGATGAGTTTGATTTAAAAAACAGTAGCACATTACAAATCGATTATTCATTTTTAAATAGTCCATATGCGTATGATGCGGGAGGGCTCACGCTTAAGCAAGTGAATGAAAATCGTAAGCAAGCGCGTCAAGCCAACCTAAACTACAACGCTGGCGAGCGTGTGCAACAGCATCAACTCAACGCACAACTGGAAACAAAAAATTGGCAGTCGTATGCATTCTACACACGTAGGCAATTGGATGCGCGGTTGCCCTTTGTGCATGGTGGTCAAATCGATTTAGGACGAGATTATTTTGGTTTGGGAGCACAAACTTCTGGCAGTAAAAACAAATGGATTTGGCAGTACGGAATAGAGAGTGCTGCACAACATGATGCGCGTATTCGATATAAAAATAATTTAGGTAATAAAGGCGAAGAAACACTAGATCAAAACGAGCGCTTTTACAGCCTTGGTGCGTATGGGATTGCAGAATTTAGATATTTGGATTGGCGATTACGAACTGCACTCCGTGCAGATATGCATCGCATAACCTTAACTGACTTTTTGGACACAAATACAGGTAAAAAAGATTTGGCAGCTGTCTCGCCTAGCATAGCTATCCATCGTAAGTTTTCAAGATTTTTCAGCAGTTATGTGCGTTGGGGAACTGGTTTTGAAACACCGTCGCTCAATGAGCTGTCGGCAAATCCATCTGGAAAAACAGGATTTAATAATGCGCTAGAGCCTCAAAAATCATCTGAAACGGAGCTTGGTATTTTATTTCGGAAAAAGAAGTTTGATGCGTCATTGACATTGTTTTACACCAAAACCAAAAATGAAATTTTACCCTTTGAGTTGGAAACATTTCCTGGGCAAAACTTTTATGCTAATATTGGAACCACTACACGCAAAGGAATGGAATTAGAGGGAAATTGGCTGTTTGCTATTTCTGGAAATTTAACGTTTTCATACAGTCGCGGACACTATCAAAACGAAATAAAAAAAGAACTCCCAAACGTTCCGAAACATCAATTTGCCACTACCTTAAAACAACAAATAGGCAAAAGCACGTTGGCGCTACACGCAAGGTATGTTGGGGCGCGATTTGCAGATAGTAAGAATACTATTGAAGTACCGCATTTTTGGACTGCAGATGCAACCATTAAGCGTAATTGGCGTAAGTCTGAACTTGTCATTGGTGTAAACAACATTACTGACACACATTATTTTGATAATATTCGTATCAATGCCTTTGGCGGAAGATTTTACGAACCTGCTGCCAAACGGCAAACATTTTTACGCGTTGTAGTTTCGTTTTAATTTTGGGTATATTTAAACAAATATAGCTCCTAATGAAAAGCGTAATTCCTCGTTTTCAAATATTGTTAGTTTTTGTGCAATTTTCATGTGCACAAGTGGAAAACACGCCTCCCATAAAGACACCTGATTCCAAAAAATACACCATGGAGCTTGTTGTGCCTGATGTAGAAATTCCATGGGGTATGGTTTTTTTGCCAAATGGCAGCTTACTTTATACCGAAAAGGAGGGTAAGCTAATTCGTTTTCAGTATGGAAAAAAGAATGAAATTTCGGGGCTTCCCAACACCTATGTTCGCGGACAAGGCGGATTGATGGGGTTGACAATACATCCCAACTTTGAGCAAAATAATCGGATTTATTTTGCCATGGCAACTCCCAGTAAAGATGCTTCGAGTGGAAACACTGGAATTTACTCGGCAACACTTTTAGGTAACAACCTTAAAGATTTAAAACTGCTTTACAAAGCTGAACCTGATACAAAAAAAGGAGTTCATTTTGGCTCCAGAATTGTGTTTGACAAGCAGGGGTATTTATACTTTTCTGTTGGTGATAGAGGGGAGCGCGATATAAACCCACAAGATATTACAAGGGACAATGGCAAAATTTACCGCCTTAATGATGATGGCAGCATACCAAATGACAATCCGTTTTTTGGTGTTGACGGTGCAAAAGAAGCCATTTATTCCTATGGTCATCGCAATCCACAAGGACTGACCCTGCATCCTGAAACAGGTGCACTTTGGGAACATGAGCATGGACCAAAAGGGGGTGACGAAATAAATATCATTGAAGCTGGAAAAAATTATGGTTGGCCTAAAATCACTTACGGTAAAAACTACGTAGGGACTTCAATTACTAAAGATCGTTCACTACCCGGCATGGAGCAACCGTTTTACTATTGGGTGCCGTCTATAGCAACTTCTGGAATGGCATTTGTAACTGGAAACAAATATCCAGATTGGAAAGGCGATCTGCTGGTTGGGTCGTTAAAAAAAACGTATTTGGAACGACTTACCATTGGCAACAATAAGGTTGTGGCGCGTGAAAAAATTGCCAACGGCATAGGGCGTGTTCGTGATGTCATTATGGGACCTTATGGGTATATTTATATTGCCGTAGAATTTGAGGGGGTTTATAGAATTTTACCCTTGAAAAATTAATTGTTAGTTCTTGAAAACACATGGCACTCAGGGGTTTACGTGTAATTTTGTGTTTTTATGTGAAATTTTATACATTTGCATTCCAAATCTTATATATATGCGCCCTAAATTATTTTTTTTCTCGTTATTCCTGTTTTTGTCACCACTTGTATTAGCACAAGAGTACTTGGATTTAATTCGCAATGGCGAAAGATCATTAAATAAAATCGAAGCAGAAGCTGAACGCTATTTCAAAAAAGTAGGTAAAAACAACAATGATTATAAGTTTTATCAGCGGTGGCTTTATACAGCGAAAATAGATGCTGATGAAAATGAAAACATTATCTCAAATTCTGATTATGTAAATGAATACCAAAGATATAATCGAGATAGAAATCAGTCTTTGCGTGTAAACAGTATAGAAGAAACTGCTGCGTGGCAAGATTTTGGGCCTGTAAGAAAAAACTCTACCAGTGGATGGAATCCCGGAGTTGGGAGAATTACGTCTATGGCTTTTGAAAACACCAACCATTTTATTGTCGGAAGTCCCACAGGCGGTATTTGGAAAACAACAGATGGAGGGCAAAATTGGTCCTGCTTAACAGACAACCTTTCCAACATTGATGTTTATGCACTTGCTATACATCCTACTGATAGCAATACCTATTTTTGGGGAAGTACTGAAGGAAGAGTTTTTAAATCCACCGATGGCGGAGCAACATGGTCACTCATCAATTCAAACAACCTTTTGGGCAATGGTCAATACCATCAAGTAAATAAAATACTCATAAAACCTGAAAATACGCAAATCATGTATTGTAGCGTTGAGTTCAGCGGTATTTATAGATCAGATGACGGTGGAGTTAACTGGGACAAAATTCATACCGATTCTGCAACAGGCTATGATGTTGAGTTTAAACCTAAAGACACGAATGTAGTATATGCAACAGGAAGCAATTTTTTTAAATCAATTGATAATGGATTAACATTTACGAAGTTAGCAAGCGCAGATTCCCAAACTAATGTTATAGGTGATACGAATTGGTCACAAGAAATCGTTAATGGTGGGACAAAGTGGAAATACAGTAGTCTTTATAATGATTTCAATAACCCCCAGAATCCTAAAGCAGGGCAATGGTTAGCACTTTTTGAAGGCCAAAGCGTAGATGATAAAACCGAATTGATTACAAGGCCCATAGACTTAAGTAATTCTGTTAATGCGACATTAAAATTTTCATACTTGAATACAAGCCTTTACGGTAGGGTTGATGAACTAACAATTAAGTGTAGAAAAAACACATCCGATAGCTGGACAAACTTAATTTCGTATACTCAGGGAGTAACAGAATGGACTGATGTTAATCTAGATTTGTCTAGTTATCACGAAAATTCTAATACATTCCAAATCGCATTTGAGGGAGTTTTTAAATTTGGTAACGGTATAGCCTTGGACGACATTTCTGTAACGAATTCTGGTAGCAATGTCACGCGCTTTTCAAATAGCTTTGAGGAGTTTAATTCGGGACCAGCAAATTTTTCAACTGGAGCAAAGATGATAGGTGTCTCAGAAAGCAATGAAAATAGAATATACATTCTTGAAGAAAATCAAGGGGTATTTTCTGGTATTTACGTGTCTAATAATGCTGGTGAAACATTTAGCAAAATACACCACGGAAACAAAAACTATTTTGGTTATTCATCTTCAGCGGATGATAGCGATGGGCAAGCTCCAAGAGATATGGACATAACCGTTGACCCTACTAATGCTGATATTGTTTATATCTCGGGAATTTTGTCTTGGCGTTCCTCGGATGGTGGGAATTCGTTTACAATATCTTCACAATGGATACCCTCAACTGCAGCAGATGAAAATATTGGTTATTGCCACGCAGATATTGACATCACCGAGTTGGTTAACGGAACATTGTTTGTCGGTTCGGATGGAGGTATTTTTAAAGCCGCTAATCCAAATAACATAACGTCTTCATATTACGAAGATCTGTCAGAGGGTCTAGGAATACGTCAGTTTTACAAAATAGGAGTATCTAATTCTTCAGATGAGATTATTACAGGAGGTTCTCAAGATAATGGAACTTCAGTGCTTACTGGCGGTGTCTGGAAAGACTGGTTAGGTGCTGATGGTATGGAAACTTTTGTTGACAAAAATAATAGTGATGTTTTATTTGGAACGTCCCAGTTTGGCATCTTATATATTAGTAAAAATCGAGGGAATAGTTATTTGGGTTTTGCTGAGCCACCAAATAAGGCTGGTAGTCATAACGGTGCCAACTGGATTGTTCCATTTGAGCAAGATCCTATTGTTGAAGATAAAGTTTATGTAGCGTATAACGCCGTCTTCTCAAGAACAAAGAATAGCGATGAGTTATTTGATTGGAGTGATTGGAGTCAAATTTCTCAGCAATTTAATGGCAATATTGATCAATTTAAAATAGCACCTAATAACAACAGTCGTATGTATCTTTCTATTGATGAAAATTTTTATAAAACTTCTGATGGGGGACAAACAGATTGGGTTCAGGTTACACTTCCGAATAACACAGGAAATATTAATGCGATAGCTATAAATAAAGACAATGCAAATATGGTTGCGCTAGCAGTTTCAGGCTCAAACAAAGTTATAATCTCTGAAAATAGCGGGGCTTCTTGGAGTATATTAAAAGGTAATTTGCCCGACTTTTCGGCAAGTGCAATCACGTTCTATGGTGAAGATTTAATTTTAGGTATGAACTATGGCGTGTTTTACAATGATGCCGATAACCGTTCAAATTGGGCTAGCTTTTCAGATAATTTACCAAATGTAAGAGTAACAGAGCTTGAAGTAAATTATGCGCTAAATAAAGTTTATGCTGCAACTTATGGGCGCGGACTTTGGGCTGCCCAACTAGATCCATCTACGTTAAGCACAGATAAGTATGTGTTAGAGAATATTGAAGCATATCCAAACCCAGTAAACGATGCTATTTTGTTGAAATTGCCGCATAGTTTGAATGCGTCTATTAAGCTATACAACTCAAGTGGACAGATTGTATATTATGCCAAAAAGCAATTGCTTTCTCCAAATCACACCATACCTGTCAATCATTTAGCATCAGGAATATATGTCTTAAGGCTAACCTCAGACAATCATACGGCGGCTTTAAAAATTGTCAAAAACTAAAAAAACGGCTTCGAAAAGCCGTTTTGGTTAAAATAAATTTGGGTTTATTTTTTGTCTTCTGCTAGCATAGCAGCAGCGTGACCTTGGTTGTGAGCTAATGCTACTATAATTTTATCGTTCATAATTTCTATAATTTTGACGTTAAACTTATTGTAACGATTGATCCGGGTGCGTTCTCTCCACCCGCGACTATATTATAAAACCCAGTCCACACGGGTTATACATAAAGTGAATTATCAAATTTACATAATAAAGATACGTAAATTTTTGATATGATAAAATTTGTAAATTGTCTAAACTTGGACTTCTTTATTTTTTTCTGAACCTTTTTTTTGATTTTTTGGTATTCTCTTTCCTACGTTTCCTGCTGTAGCTTTTGGGTTTATTGTTTCTTCTTTTTGAAGAACCATCGCCATTTTGCAGATGCTGCTCTCTTTTACCTGAGAAGCGAACATGAATTGAGCGACCATCTAAAGATAGGTCGTCAAATGCTGCCAATACATATTCTTTTTTATCGATTGCTGTATTAAAATAGGCATGATTTTCCATCACATCTACATGATAAATATCATCTACTTGTAGCGACAAAAAATCGACTAAAAATGACTTTAAATGCTTCCAATTATAACCATCTCTACTCCCAATATTGATGGTATATCGGACGTCAGCATCTTTTTTTGAATGGTTTTTGTCCGATGATATTTTTGAAATACTATTCGATTGTTTTTGGTAATAGGAATTAAGTCTATTAAACTCAACCGACATCAACTTCTGTATCAGTTCCGCTTTTGAAAAGGCATCAAAAATATTTATTACATCTGTTAAATAAGCGTTTATCTCTAGGTCAACTTTTGTGGATTTAATTTTATCAGCAAAATGATATAACTGCCTTGAAAGTATAACATTCACATCTGGAATTTCTTGCGCTGAAATTTTTGCATTAATAATCCGTTCAAGCGTTCTGATTTTTCCCAATTCGCCTTTGGTAAGGATAATCATAGAGGTTCCTGAACTGCCAGCACGTCCTGTTCTACCACTTCTGTGCGTGTATGTTTCTATTTCGTCTGGCAACTGGTAGTGAATAACATGAGAAATGTTGTCTACATCAATGCCTCGAGCAGCGACATCTGTAGCAACAAGGATTCGAATCTGCTTTGCACGAAAGGCCTTCATCACTAAATCGCGCTGGTTTTGACTAAGATCCCCGTGCAACGCTCCAGCACTATACCCATCTTCAATAAGTTTTTCAGCAACCCGTTGTGTATCACGCTTCGTTCGGCAAAATACAATAGAATAAATGTCGGGGTGGGTGTCTGAAAGCCGCTTGAGTGCATTGTACCTTTCTCTACCTGCAACTAAATAATACTCATGCTTAATATTTGTAGAAGCAGCGTTTTTTGTGCCAACTGTTATCTCTAATGGGTTATCCATAAACTCTCTCGCGATCCGAGCTACCTCTTTGGGCATCGTGGCTGAAAAAAGCCATGTTAATTTATCATCTGGTGTGTAAGAAAGAATATTTGTAATGTCTTCTTTAAAACCCATATTTAACATCTCATCAGCTTCATCCAAAACACAGAAGGCAATCGAAGATATATCAATGTATTTTCTGCGCATCATGTCCTGCATACGACCTGGAGTTGCTACCAGAACTTGTGCGCCTTTTTTAACAGCCTTCGTTTGATTGTTAATACTTGCCCCACCATATATTGGGACAATATTCAATCCTTTAATAGAAGAAGCGTATTTGGTAAGCTCTTTACTTATTTGCACACATAACTCACGTGTAGGAGTTATAACAACACCCTGTGTTGACTTACTACTAGTGTCTATTTGCTGAAGCATGGGTAATCCAAAGGCGGCTGTTTTTCCTGTTCCAGTTTGCGCCAATACCACAATATCCGTTTGCTTTTCTAATAATACCGGAATTGCTTTTTGCTGAACTTCGGTAGGAGATTGAAAGCCCAAGGCACTAACGGCCTCTAAAAGTTTGGGTGAAATCCCCAAAGATGAAAATTCTGTCATAGGAAGTGGCAAATGTAGCCTAAATATATTAGAAGAGTGACTGAGAGTTGTTCCCAACTTTGAGTTTAAAAATTTTCTATTAACTCACTCAAAACCGAAGTTTTGAAAAAAACAGACCCCTGTGACTTGAGGTTACAAGCTGAGGGCAAGAGCTCTTTTCTTAATTTCTTAACATTAAGATTTAAAAATAATAGAGTTAATTTAAACTACAAACAGAGATTTACTTTTATATTTATTATTATGGAAAATTCAGCAAGACTAGTTGAACTTGTCGTTATTTCTGACACACACTTTGGGACTATCGGATGTCGTGCTAAAGAATTAAATAATTATTTAAAAAGCATTAACCCAAAAACAATAATTCTAAATGGGGATATAATAGACATGTGGCAATTCAATAAACGTCACTGGGATAAATATCATACAAAGGTCATAAAACAACTTTTAAAATTTATGTCTGGCGGTACTAAAATTCATTATATTGCTGGAAATCATGACGAGGCGCTTAGAAGATTTCTTAATTTTGAGTTGGAAGGCTTTAAAATAACCAACAAACTTTCACTTGATTTGGATGGAAAAAAAACATGGTTTTTTCATGGCGATGTTTTTGATGTGACCATGCAATATTCGAGATGGCTGACACGTTTGGGTGGTTTTGGGTACGATCTTCTAATTTTTATAAATGCATCTGTAAACAAAATTTTAAGCCTTTTTGGTCAAGAAAAACTTTCATTTTCAAAAACCATAAAAAACAAAGTGAAAGCAGCAGTGTCATATATCAATAAATTTGAAACCACCGTAACCGATATTGCATTAAGAAATCACTTCGATTATGTGGTTTGTGGGCACATTCACCAACCATGTATCAAAACCTTTGAAACAAAAGATAGGAATATTACCTACTTGAATTCAGGGGATTGGATTGAGAATATGACCGCTTTAGAGTACCATGATAAAAAATGGACTTTATTTGAGTACGACTCCGTTTTCTTTAAAGATAGAAAGTTTGACGATCAAGCTTACAGAGATGCCAAAGAATTATTTTCTGATTTGGTGGCCGAAATTAATCCAAATCCAACAAGCACATGAAAGTGCTTTACGCCATTCAAGCTACTGGTAATGGCCATATTTCAAGAGCTAAAGTGCTCATACCATATCTTCAAAAAAACATTGAAGTGGATGTATTATTAAGTGGAACATCTGCTGATATTGAATTAGGGCTCCCTATACGATTTTACTTCAAAGGGCTCAGCTTTGTGTTTGGCAAAAATGGTGGGGTCAATATCTGGAAGACCATTGCACAAATGGATTTTTGGAGGTTTTTTAAAGATATAAAACGATTACCTTTAAACGAATACGATCTTGTGATTAACGATTTTGAGCCTGTTTCGGCTTGGGCTTGTTTTCTTCAAAAAAAACAATGTATTGCCCTAAGTCATCAGTTTAGTTTGCTCAATGAAAAGGTGCCAAAACCAAAAAAAAAAGCTAGATTTTCTCATTTAATTTTAAAATATTATGCCCCCGCGTCAGTAGGATATGGTTTTCATTTTAAGTCCTACGCTTCATCAATATACACCCCTATAATACAGAAAGAACTCAAAAGTATAAGTCCATGTAAAGAGAATTATTTTGTGGTTTATTTGCCTGCATTTGACGATAAAAAAATTATTGCCATATTATCAAAAATTCACAACGCAAATTGGTTTGTGTTTTCAAAACACACAAAAGAAAGATACAACTATGGCAATATCAAAGTAAGGCCAATTTCAAGCAAAGGTTTTAATAAAAATTTAATCAATTGTAGTGGAGTTTTGTGTGGTGCAGGTTTTGAAACTCCATCAGAAGCTCTTTATTTAAAAAAGAAACTTTTGGTGATTCCAATGAAAAATCAATACGAACAACAGTGTAATGGTGAAGCACTCAAAAACATGGGTGTACCTGTAATTTATGATTTGAAACAAAAAAACATTAAAGTCATTGAAGACTGGATTAAATCAAAAAAAATTATAGAAGTTGATTATTCTGAATCGCCTCAAAAAGTAATCGATCAAATACTTACTGATCACCTAAAAAAACCCTTTTAACAAAAAGTTTGATGGTTAATTTAATTTGACCACGACATAGCAGAATTAAAACAAAAAAAATCCTCAAAAACAATAAATTATTTTTGAGGATAATCGTACTGAAGGCGGGACTTGAACCCGCACGAACATTACTGCTCATTGGATTTTAAGTCCAACGTGTCTACCAATTCCACCACTTCAGCATGGACTAAAAAAGAGCGAAAGACGGGATTTGAACCCGCGACCCTCACCTTGGCAAGGTGATGCTCTACCCCTGAGCTACTTTCGCAATTGGAAGGCAAATGTAGTAAAATATCAGTTTTCTACACAACACTATTTGCTCAGTTTTCGTTTTAGCTCATTCAGCTGCATAAGTGCCTCCACAGGGGTCAATTCGTCTATGTCAAGGGCTAATATTTGCTCTCTTACATCTTCTAACAATGGATCATCTAACTGAAACATACTCAATTGCATAGGCTGCTCCCCTGTTTCTACGGCGTGGCGCGTGGCTTCCATCTGATGCAGCATTTGCTTTGAACGCTGCAAAATCCATTTTGGCATGCCTGCCATTTTTGCCACATGAATCCCAAAACTATGGGCACTTCCTCCAGGGACAAGTTTGCGTAAAAACAATACGTCATCAGCCACTTCTTGCACCGAAACATTATAATTTTTAATGCGCTCAAACTGTGCAGACATAGTATTCAATTCATGGTAATGCGTAGCAAATAAGGTCTTTGGCCTGGTAGGGTGTTCATGTACATATTCCGCCAACGCCCAAGCAATAGAAATGCCGTCATAGGTACTTGTACCTCGCCCAATTTCATCTAATAAAATCAAACTTCGCTCCGATATGTTATTCATTATAGCTGCCGTTTCATGCATTTCCACCATGAAGGTAGACTCCCCTTTTGATATATTATCACTTGCACCTACTCGCGTAAAGAGCTTATCTACAACTCCCATCCGTACCTCTTTTGCGGGAACATAACTTCCCATTTGCGCCAACAAAACAATTAGTGCTGTTTGACGTAAAATGGCAGATTTTCCCGACATATTTGGACCTGTAATCATAATGATTTGCTGCTCGTCGTTATCCAAATACACATCGTTTGGAATGTAGGGGCTTTCGTGGGGTAATTGCTGCTCAATTACGGGATGTCTACCCTCAACGATCTCTAGTGAAGCGTTGGACACAAACTCTGGGCGGCAATAATTTTGCTTTCCCGCTAACAAAGCGAATCCGCTTAGTACATCCAATTGCGCCACGCATCTTGCCATGGTTTGCAACGATTGAATGTAAGGCGTAAGATATTGTATCAATTCCTGAAACAGCTGAAGCTCCAATACCGCAATACGTTCCTCTGCACCCAAAATTTTGGTTTCATACGATTTTAATTCATCCGTAATGTATCTCTCAGCATTGACCAGCGTTTGCTTTCGAACCCATTCTTCGGGGACTTTGTCTTTATGTAAATTACGTACTTCGATATAGTACCCAAACACATTGTTAAACGCAATTTTTAACGATGGAATTCCGGTGCGTTCGGTTTCGCGCGCCAACATGGCGTCCAGCGTATCACGACCCCCTTGAGCAAGGGCACGCAACTCATCTAATTCTTTCGAAACTCCTGTAGCGATGGTAACCCCTTTGCCCAATTGCGTAGGTGCTTCTGGGTCTAACCAATTTGATATATGTGCTTGTAACGCAGTAGTGTCATCTATTGGTGCTAAAAGGGGTGCAATGGGTGCTGCATCAGCAAGCAATGTGGTAAGTGTAGTCGTTTGTGCAAGGGTGCTTTTTAAGGCATTTACTTCTTTAGGGTTGATGCGCCCTGTAGCAACTTTAGCCACCAAACGCTCTACATCATTCATTTGCTTAAAACACGTTTGTATTTGCTTGTGTAGCGAAGCATTCTGGGTAAAATAGCTTACGCTATCTAGTCGGCGATTCATGCGCTCAACGTCGGTAAGTGGTGCTGTAATCCACCTTCTAAGGAGCCTTCCACCCATAGCCGTTGCAGTATGATCAATCACATCCAAAAGCGTAATCGCCTCTGGCGCATTAGGCGAAATAAGTTCTAAGTTACGAACCGTAAACCTGTCCATCCAAACCTGTTGTTGAGGATTGTGGCGCTTAAGTTGTACCAAGTGTCCCAATTTGGCGTGTTCAGTTTCTAGTAAATAATGTAACACTACCCCCGAGGCAATTAAACCAAGTTCTGCACCATCAAAGCCAAATCCTTTTAAGGTTTTGACACCAAAATGCTGCATCAACTTTTCAGTAGTATATTCCGGTTGAAAAACCCAATCTTCCAACATAAAATAAGGAAGACTATCACCTAACAACTCCGCAATAGCTTTACGCTGAGGTTTGGAAATCAATAATTCTTTTACCTCTAACTGCTGCAACAGGGCACTAATTTCGGCGGTGCTCCCTTCTGCCCATTGAAATTCACCTGTAGAAATATCCAAATAGGCAAAGCCTAGGGCATTTTGCTGCATAAACAGCGTGCCTAAAAAATTATTGTTTTTTTCATCCAAAACCCCATCGGTAAGTGTAACGCCAGGCGTTACCAATTCCGTCACGCCGCGCTTTACAATTTTTTTGGTGAGCTTAGGGTCTTCTAACTGGTCACATATGGCAACTCGCTGTCCAGCGCGTACTAATTTGGGCAAATAGGTATGTAAGGAATGATGCGGGAATCCTGCCAATTCGGTTTCGCTGGTGCTTCCTGCACCGCGTTTTGTAAGCAAAATTCCTAAAATACGCGCTGCCTTAACAGCATCCTGACCAAAGGTTTCATAAAAATCACCTACCCGAAAAAGCAGAATGGCATCAGGATATTTAGCCTTGATTTGATTGTACTGCTTCATCAAGGGCGTTTCTTTGATTGTTTTTTTTGCGGGCAAAGCGAGGGTTTAATGCGTGCTAATTTACCATTTTTAGCCAAACACAACGTAACTTTGCGTCATGCGAAAATGGACCATGGAAGAACTCAATCGAATGGATGTGGCTGCATTTAAGGCTGCACCAAAATCGAATATCATTTTGGTACTAGATAACATTCGAAGCAGAAACAATGTGGGTGCTATTTTTCGCACAGCAGATGCGTTTCGGATTTCGGAAATTGTTCTTTGCGGCATTACACCTACACCTCCACATAAAGACATTCACAAAACGGCACTCGGTGCTACAGAAAGTGTGGCATGGCGTCATACCGATTCTGCCGTAAATGCGGTAACAGCATTACGTGAATCGGAAGCCCAATGCTATGCGGTAGAGCAAGTGCAAGGAGCTACATTTTTGGATGAAATCAAACCAAATCCAACGCAAACTGCTGTGTTGGTATTAGGCAACGAAGTCAAGGGCATTTCACAAGAGGTTATTGACATTTGTAATACTGCGGTGGAAATTCCCCAATTGGGCACAAAACACTCTTTAAATGTAGCCACCTCTGCAGGTATGGTCATGTGGCATTTCTTTATGCATTTACGCCCCACCTAAAAGCAAATTACGTTAGCGAATACTGCGTTTTAATAGGTACTGTTTTGTCCTCGCATTTTGCCAATAATTCCTCCATGCTTTTTTTGGTAATTGGATGAACTTTGAATGGGGCGATTTCAGCAAGTGGCTGCAATACAAATCGGCGTTTTTCCATCGAAGGATGAGGCAGTGTCAACGTTGGTTCTTTTAACACCAGGTCATCATAAAAAATCAAATCTAAATCCAGTGTCCTGTTTTGATACCCCAAAGCCACATTTCGTGTTCTGCCATGCTTTTTTTCAATCTGCAACATTATTTGTATAACTTTTTTGGGAGGGAGATTAGTTTCTACTGTAAAGCAGGCGTTCAAAAAAGAATTCCCATCAAAGCCTAAGGCAGGGGTTTCAACCACAGATGAAATAGCAATAACCTTACCAATATATTGCACAACAGCATCCAATCCTTGTTGTAAAAAATCAAGTCTGCATCCTAAATTACTACCTGTCGAAATATAAATTCGTGCCATGTGACAAAAATGGGGAAAAGAATTGGGAAACCTGTATATTTGGGACTCACACCAAATGTTATGAGTTTTTTTAAAAATTTAATCAGTTCTGCCCTAGGTACTTTTATCGCACTTGGGCTATTATTTGTGTTTCTATTTGTTTTTATTGCAGGTTCGATTGCTATGTTTGAAGAAGATAGCAAAGCTGTAGAAATTGAAAACAACACGGTGTTGGTTTTGAATATGAAAGTGCCCATCCAAGATCGTGAACCACAGTCTTTTTCATTTTCGGGTGCCCTTGAGTTAGATCCCGAAGCCTATGGGCTTAACGCCATACTCCCTGCCATAGCAAAAGCTGCAGAAGATGAGCGAATTTCAGGAATTAGCATCCAAAACATGAGTGCTTTAGGTGGAATTGCTAACATTTCTGCTGTTCGTAATGCATTAGCAACATTTAAAGAAAGTGGAAAATTTGTGTATGCCTACAGTGATTACTTCGGACAAGCGGATTATTTTTTAGCTTCTGTTGCCGACTCTATTTTTGTTCACCCTGAGGGAGCTGTGGATTTTCGTGGGCTTAGTGCCGAAGTGCTGTACTACAAGTCGGCGCAAGAAAAATCAGGAATCACCATGGAAGTTATACGCAATGGAAAATACAAAAGTGCTGTGGAACCTTTTTTGGATGACAACATGAGTAATGAAAACAGGGAGCAAATCCAATCGTTTTTAGACCATATTTGGGACGAAGTACTTGTCGATATTTCCCAAAGTCGTGGAATGACAGTAAAGGAATTAGACAAAAACGCCGATGCTGTTACTGGACTTACGGCACAACGCGCTACGAATGCATCGTTGGTTGATGGAGCGGCTACGCGCCGTGCCTATGAAGAAAAGATTGCTGAGCGAATGCATGAAGACGATGTAAAGTATACCAATTTTACAGAGTACTCAAGCATTGATGGCACTAGAAAAGGCAAAGGACCAAATCGTATTGCGGTAGTCTATGCACAAGGAAGCATTGTGTACGGCGAAGGGGGAACGGATATTATTGGGCAAGAGAAAATCATCAAAGCTCTAAAGAAAATAGGCAAGAAGAAAAACATAAAAGCCGTAGTGTTACGCGTTAATTCACCTGGCGGTAGCGCATTGGCATCCGAACTTATTTGGGAAGAAATTGAGCACCTAAAAAAGACCAAAAAAGTAGTGGTTTCTATGGGAAATGTCGCTGCTTCTGGTGGGTATTATATTGCTGCAAATGCTGACGAAATTGTTGCCGAACCCACTACCATTACGGGTTCTATTGGTGTCTGGGGTTTATTGCCCAATGTTAATCGCTTAGCAACACGCTGGGGCATTAATGCCGAACAAGTTGCCACAAACAAACGCGCTACATTTTACACCCCATTTGAGCCACTTAGCAATGCAACCAAAGAAGAAATAAAAGTTAGCATTAATCAAGTTTATCAAACTTTTTTAACCCGTGTTGCCGATGGCAGAAACATGACCAAAGAGCAAGTACATAAAATTGCACAAGGACGTGTTTGGTCGGGTGTTGAAGCAAAAGATATTGGGCTTGTAGACCATTTGGGCGGTTTGGAAACTGCCTTAGGTCGTGCGGCAGCCCTTGCCAAAATTGACGACTATAAAGTCACTTCGTATCCAAAATATGAGGAAGATTTTGAGAGTGTTTTAGAAGAACTGTTTAGTGGTCCTTTTGGCAGTATCACGCAGGAACTCCCACCAGAACTTGGGCTTTGGATTACCAACGCAAAAGCATTACAACATCCCGCAAATCAAATTCAAGCACGCCTGCCATTTACCCTTAACATCAACTAGATGCAGGCAACCTTAGCGGCTCGCAGGTTATATTTGTATTTGGCAGCGTTGTTCATCACCTCTTTGGTGGTTTCTAACCTGATTTTTCAAAAGTTTTTTTATTGGTATCCCTTTGACTGGGAAGTTTTTGGCTTTCGTCTTTTTGAGCTTTCAGTAGGTATATTACCCTACCCCATCACGTTTCTTATTACGGATATTATCTCTGAAATTTTTGGTAAAAAAAGCGCCAATCAAGTGGTTATTGCCGGAATTTTTGCATCCTTTTTTTCCATTGGGATATTACTTATTTCAGGCGAGGTGCCCTCCATACCAACCTCTCCTGTTGACGACGCTACCTTCCACAAGGTTTTTGCCATGTCGCCACTTGCAGTATTGGCTTCTATGATTGCGTATTTGTCGGCACAGTTTGTGGATATTCGCATTTATCACTTTTGGAAAAATCTCACCAAAGGAAATCACCTTTGGCTAAGAAACAACTTTTCCACTTTTGCCTCCCAAATAATCGACTCCACTACAGTCATCTTACTCCTTTGTGTGTTTGGGCTTTTGCCATGGGAACTTTTTTGGGGATTAGTCGTATCAAGTGTGATTTTTAAAGTATTGGTTGCCGCATTTGACACCCCATTTTTGTACCTCTTTATAGGGCTCATCAGACACCGATTTAAGCTGCAACTGGGAGAAGAAATCCAACTGTAATATGGAGGAAAAAGCAGCGGTTCGGATAAACAAATACCTCAGCGAATTGGGCTACTGCTCTCGGCGTGCCGCCGATAAACTTATTGACGAAGGTAGAATTAAGGTGAATGGAAAACCTGTGGTCATGGGGCTAAAAGTTACTGCCGATGATGCCATTGCCGTGGACGGTGTTTCGATAAATAAAAAAGAAAACAAACCAGTCTATATTGCCTTTAACAAACCTGTTGGAATTGTCTGTACTACAGATACCCGTTTTGAAAAAAACAACATCATTGACTACATCAATTATCCAACGCGTATTTTCCCTATTGGTCGATTAGATAAGCCTTCGGAAGGCTTGATTTTTTTAACTAACGACGGCGATATCGTCAACAAAATACTGCGTGCCAGAAATCATCACGAAAAAGAATATGTGGTTACCGTTGACAGACCCATTACCAAAGCATTTGTGGAAAAAATGAGCAAAGGCGTTCCCATTTTAGATACCGTTACACGCCCATGCAAGGTAATCCAAACCCATAAAAGAACCTTTAAAATCATACTAACGCAAGGACTAAACCGCCAAATTAGACGCATGTGCGAGTATTTGGATTACACCGTGGTTACGCTTAAGCGGGTACGGATTATGAACATTTTGTTAGATGTGGGTGTTGGCAAATGGCGTCATCTGACCAAAAAAGAATTGGCTGAAATCAACCGTTTAGTGGCAAATTCCAAAAAGACCTTTGAGGGTTAAACTACTGCGATAGACACCACGTGTCCTTCGTGTGCACGAACATTCCAAACAATATCATCTTCAAAAATCCAATACTGCCCCTTAATGCCTTTTAGCACGCCCGTGTATTGCGATGATTTAGAAAGTGTTAGGCTTTTTACCTTTTCGGGAAAGCGCTGCACGGGATAGCTAACCTCTATCCCTTTATCAGCAACGACATAGGGTTGCACTTCGGGGGGAAGTTTGGATAAACAGGCTTCACGCTCGGCAACCAAATCCAACTGTTCTCCCTGATTTTGGAGCATGGTGCGCCAATTTGTTTTGTCGTTGAAATAGTTTTTAAGTGCCACTTCGGTAATGCCCGCCAAATAGCGATTTGGCACCTCCACAATGGGCAAGGCTTGGTGTGCGCCTTGGTCAATCCAACGTGTAGGGATTTGGGTTTTTCTAGTGACTCCAACCTTAAGTCCGCTCGAGACCGCAAAATATACAATATGCGGTTGCAACTGTACTTTTTGTTCAAACTCCAAATCTCGGTCTTCGATACCCAAATGTGCTTGACTTAGTTCGGGTTTCATGATCCATTCGCCGGCACTTGGGGTTTCAAAAAAACACGATTTGCAAAATCCTTGACGAAAAATTTCTTTGGATTCATGACAGCTTAAACACTCATATCCGATAAGGGATATGTGCACTTTTTTTTGCAATAAACTGTTCACATGCAAAAAAGAATCGTGGAATAAAAGGTAATAATCTACGGGCGTATGCAACTCGGTTTGCATTTTGGTCAGTACCCCTTGAAACATAATTCGTATTTTCGTTTAGCAATATACCCAAAATGGCAATACCACTACTGCATACGGTTGTTTCTTGGCTGCTTAAAAAGCGAGTACATGATATTGAATTATTTATCAAATATCCCAACGAGGTTCAGCGGGAAGAATTGACCAATTTATTACTCACCGCTAAAAACACCGAAGTGGGTAAGCAATACGGCTTTGCCGATATGCAGCAGTATGAAGACTTTGCCAATCGAGTGCCCGTGCAAACCTATGAGGAGATTGCACCCATGATTGAACGTTCGCGCAAGGGAGAACAAAATATCTTTTGGCCCACGTCCATCAAGTGGTTTGCCAAATCGAGTGGGACAACCAATGCCAAAAGTAAGTTTATTCCCATTTCTAACGAATCGCTAGAAGACTGCCATTTTAAGGGCGGAAAAGACATGTTAAGCCTGTATTTTGCCAATAACGAAAGCTCCACTTTGTTTCAAGGAAAGGCACTACGTTTAGGTGGTAGTAAAGCCCTATACGAAGAAAATGACACTTATTTTGGCGACTTATCTGCTATTATTATTGATAACCTCCCACTGTGGGCAGAACTGGTTAGCTCGCCTAGCCATAAGGTGGCGTTAATGGCAGAGTGGGAATCTAAAATGGAAGCTATTGTTAGAGAAACTATTCGGGAAGACATTCGAAGTATGGCGGGCGTGCCTTCATGGATGCTGGTGTTGCTGCAAAAGGTATTGGCAGAAACTGGGCGAGAATCCATTTTGGATGTATGGCCCAATATGGAAGTATATTTTCACGGGGGCGTAAACTTTTTACCCTACAAAGAACAATACAAAACCTTGCTGCCAAGTGATGGCATGCATTATGTGGAACTATACAATGCCTCTGAGGGCTTTTTTGGGGTGCAAGACCAGTTGCACTCCGATGAACTTTTGCTCATGCTAGACTATGGGATTTTTTATGAGTTTATTCCCATGAAAACCTACGGGACTAAACACGAAAAAGTAATACCGCTTTCAGATGTGGAAGTAGGCGTACAATACGCCATGATTATTTCTACCAACGCCGGACTTTGGCGTTACCATATTGGCGATACGATTCGCTTTACTTCTATTGCGCCCTATCGTTTTAAGATTACAGGCAGAACCAAACATTTTATCAATGTGTTTGGGGAGGAATTGGTCATTGAAAACGCCGACACCGCCCTAGAAACCGTATGCCAAAAACACCAAGTGCAAGTGGTGGACTATACCGCTGCGCCCATTTTTATGGATGGCAACGAAAAAGGCGGGCACGAGTGGCTTATTGAATTTAAAAAACCGCCCAAAAACCCCGAAGCCTTTGCCGAATATTTGGATATTGCTTTGCAACGCATAAACTCCGACTACGAAGCCAAACGCTATAAAAACATTACGCTGATGCCACTAAAACTGCATGTGGCTGCTCCTAAAACCTTTTACAAATGGCTAAAACAAAAAGGCAAAATTGGCGGACAACATAAGGTACCACGCCTTTCCAATAGCCGCGAGCATTTGGAAGAGTTATTAGGAAAAGTTTAGGCATGCGTTACAGACCTGCCTGTCGGTAACGGACAGTTATATGAAAAGTAGCAGTTTTAAATGTTGCTATTTTCGTTTTTGTAATAAAGTAACAGGAAAGCACAAATTTTAAAAACTTGTACCTATCCTGCTATTTTTTATATACCGTGTTATGCAACGTTATTTTGTTTTTTCTTCTTTTTTGTAACCTAATAGAAATCCTACGGTTGAAGCGATTAACATGGGTACAATAAAATCTTGTTTAAAAATGAGCCATAATATTAAGGAAACAATTTGTCCTACAATTATGAATATAATAAATGCCTTAACTTTTTTTCTAGCTATCATTACCATACCCAGTCTAGGAATTTAACAACTGCCACTCCTACTGAACCAGCAACAGCTCCACCTAATATAGCTCCGCCGTAAGCCACCTGTCCTGCTCCAGGCACAACATTCACTATCCAAGCACCTGCTGCACCTCCTACTGCCCCACCAACATCAGCTTTAACAATAT
>DLPY01000010.1:0-812 GCA_002478685.1 Flavobacteriaceae bacterium UBA7446 | reverse complement strand
CCATTATGTCCATCATCTTCAGAGTTTGCCTTGTTCATTAGAGCCAATTGTTTTAAAGAGATAGTAGAGTTATCTGAATTCAAATCAGACCATTTTTTCCAGTTCTCTTTCCAATAGATGTACGAATATTTGGCGGTTTGAGTTGCTGAAAATAATGTTATGAGTTGTTCATCGCTTAAACCGTCTTCGCTTTCAATATCTTTTTCTAAGTTTGAGATACTTTCTTCAATATTATTGTCTTGAGCAAAATCGATTTTTTCTAAAATCTCATTAAGAAAATTCAAATATTCTTTTTCTTTATCAGATAGAGAATTAGAGGTTTTTTTAGAATTAGTTGAAAATTTTGAAAATGTTTGCTTTTCTTTAAAAACATGTTTAATGTTTTCAATTCCAATCTCATTTGAACGGTCAGAATATTTCCTGTTGGCTTTAATACGTGAAATTAAAAAATCTTCTAAGTCCTCTTTTTTGCTTTTAGAAGACTTGTTCATATAGCTCTTTTTTCTAGACTGTGTTTTTAAAAACTCATAAGTTTCATCTAACATCATGTTATGTTCTATTCCAACAAACTCAATGTGTTTTGCATTTATTACTTCCGTAATGGTTTCATCCATTTCCATAATTTCATTTGTGCAAGAAAATATTGCATAGCCCAAAATAGCGGCAAAGAAGGTTATCAATTTAGGTTTTTTCATAATAAATTTAAGGTTTAATCAAAGGTTGCTTTTCGTTTTTGTAATAAAGTAACAGGAAAGCACAAATTTTAAAAACTTGTACCTATCCTGCTATTTTTTATATACCGTGTTATGCAA
>DLPY01000066.1 GCA_002478685.1 Flavobacteriaceae bacterium UBA7446 | reverse complement strand
ATAAATACTTTGGCTTGGTTGCCTAGTAGTTGTAAGAAAAGGGTTAAAGCAAATATAGAAAATGGTTGATTAATTCCAAAAACCCACAAAATAATGTTAGTACAAGCGAACGTTTAATATAAATTAGCAATTTATAGTTGCTCAAGCTTTAATTGATTCGCGCTGTACTGATAACACGTGGTCCATTAAAACCCTGATAGGCAATACTAACCACCTTAGAAAAATAATAACTCATCCGAACCAAACGTTGAGTGATTTTAAAAACAATAAGCAAACCTTGAGCGACTGATACTATAAAAGAATCAACTTGAAATTAGGTTAACACAACTGCTAAGAATGTTCACGGTCAACCATTCCATTGGAGTGTCCTTATAGTGTGCGTTGATTCAATAAGAATTTATTATTTACATTAGCGTGATTTTAAAACCTCAAAAAATGAAGACAACATTAACATCATTATTCCTTTTTTTGATTACCACCATAGCATTTGGACAATCTGAAACAAAAGCTTGGGTAGTTTCTGATCATTACTTAGCTTCAGAAGTGGGCATTACTATTTTGGAGGCCGGAGGAAATGCTATTGATGCCAGTGTAGCAACTGCATTTGCCCTAGCAGTAACTCATCCACAAGCGGGAAACATTGGTGGTGGTGGCTTTATGGTGCTACATACAAATAAAGGGGTTAACAGCACTATAGACTTTCGTGAAAAAGCGCCTTTATCAGCCACACCTGATATGTTTCTTAATAGTGGGGGCGAATTGGTCAAGGGTTCAAATCGTACTGGCCTTAAGGCGGTAGGTGTACCTGGAACAGTTGCTGGACTATATTTAGCATATCAGAAATACGGCTCACTTCCTTGGGAGCAACTTGTGCAACCCGCTATTGATCTTGCCAAAAATGGATTTCCTATTTCCGAGGCATTATATAACTGGGCAATAAAAATTAACGATTGGTCTGATGATAAAGCCTTAGTAAAAAGTTTTTTTAAAAATAAAGCCGGTAAATTTCTTGAAGTAGGAGAGTTGTGGCAGCAAAAGGAATTGGCCCAGTCATTGATATATATACGGGATAATGGAAGAGATGGCTTCTACAGTGGCACTATCGCTGTAGAATTAGAAAGGTACATGAAAAATAATGGCGGTTTAATCACCCAAGAAGATCTGCGTAAATATCAAGCCGTAGAGCGAATGCCATTACATAGTAAGTTTAGAGAATACGATGTGTATGGGATGGCTCCGCCAAGTTCTGGTGGAGTGGCTGTATTACAAATGTTACAAATGGTTGCACAATGGAACGAGAAACCCCTGGCGCCCGGAAGTGTAGATCAAATACATTTTATTGCTGAACTCATGCGCCGGGCTTTCGCTGATAGAGCAGAACACTTGGGCGATCCTGACTTTAATATAGGTATGCCTGTAGCCCACCTCATTTCTAAAGAACATGCGCAAAACCGTTTAAGAAATCTTGATATGGAAAAGGCATCTCCCAATATTCCCAATAAATACGGGCAGATTTACGGTGGTAATCACACTACACATTTGTCTGTGATTGATAAAAGTGGAAATGCAGTTTCTTTGACATATACCTTAGAGCAGTCGTTTGGATCAGGTATGGGCTCAGCAAAACTCGGGTTCTTATTAAACAATGAAATGGGAGATTTTAACCCTCAGCCTGGCGTGACCAATGCAAAAGGTCAGGTGGGTTCAGCGGCAAATACAATTGCTCCTGAAAAGAGAATGCTTTCAAGTATGAGTCCTACTATTGTATTGCGAAACAATAAGCCCTACCTGATTATTGGAAGCCCAGGTGGTCGCACAATAATTAATACAGTATTCCAAACAATTTTAAATGTTCTGGAGTATGACATGGATATTGAAGATGCTATCGAATTTCCAAAAATTCACCATCAGTGGTACCCTAATGTTATGGTATATGAAAAAAACCGCTTTTCTGCCGAACAGCTAAAGCTACTTAAGCTAAAGGAGCATCAACTCAAAGCACGTGAAACATTGGGAAGACTTATGGGTATTAAGTATCAAAAAAATGAATATATGGGGTATTCAGACAGCTCCAGTCCAGACGGTGCAGCGCTATCTTACTAGCAAAACTGTTAAGTGTTAATTTTTTGTTAACTATATGTTATTTTTTTTATATTTACAGCATAAATTTCAAAACTAAAAAGCATGAATAAATTTTTTTCTATTTTGTTAATTACGTTTACTTTTGGCTTTGTGTCTGCACAGACCACTGGTACTGTTTCCGACAACGATGGAAATGCTCTTCCAGGGGCTAGTATCGTCATCAAGGGAACTACAGTAGGTACAACCACAAATTTTAATGGAGAATTCAACATCAATCTCTCTCAAGGAGATATAGTTGTTGTTTCATACGTTGGATTTGGCACAAAAGAAGTCACATACACTGGAGAAAGTATGTTTATTACACTTGATAAAGGCGAGACGCTAGACGAAGTACTTGTAACAGGTAACCGCTCAAAACCAAGAACTGCTCTTGACTCTGCTGTTCCGATTGACAACATTAAGACGTCAACTGTGCTAAACACAGCGGAAGCATCAATAGAGCGTGCACTTACTTTTTCTATTCCCTCATTTAACTCACAAGATCAGGCTATATCCGATGCAACGGCAGGCTTTAGCCCAGCAGATTTACGTGGATTAGGTCCTGCAAGAACCTTGGTGTTAATCAACGGAAAAAGAGTAAACCAACAAGCACAGGCATACTTAAACAGAACTCCTGGAAAAGGTGAAGTGGGTGTAAACCTTAAATCTATTCCACTTGCTGCAGTTGAACGCATCGAGGTACTTCGGGATGGTGCTTCTTCTCAGTATGGTTCCGATGCCATGTCTGGTGTAATGAACTTTATCCTCAAAGAAGATTCTGCCTTTTCAACCTTTAACGCTGGAACAGGCATCACCTCTGAAGGAGATGGATTCCAATTCAACGTGGATTACAACACAACACTTCCTTTTGGAAACGGTGGACGTATCAACCTAACCGTTGCTTACACTGACCAAGAGAAGACGAATCGTGCGGGTTCGCCTGGCTTAAGTGCTTTTGATAATAGTTCAGCCCTACCTAACGAAATTAAGTTTGCTACTGACGACCCAACCCTTGGTATGATTGTAGGTCGTCCAGATTTACAGCAAAAAACAATTTTTGCAAATATCACTCACCCTGTTGGAGACAATGCTGAATTTTATATGACGCATGGATACTCTGAAAGATGGAACCGTTCGTTTGCATATTACCGTTTTCCGGGATGGAGAAGGGATGTGGCAGGGAATGGATTTTTAAATACTGACATTACTGGAGATGATGCTGATGGATATAGCGATTTTGTGGGTTATCACCCCACATTTGAAGGGGATATCAAAGATTTTTTCAACGTTGTTGGTGTTGATTTTGACCTAGGAAATGATTGGAGATTAGACATGTCCGTTACCCATGGAAAGAATAGTATTGACTATACAGTCAACCGATCTGTTAACAGAGATTATCTTTCTACTGAGGGATGGAGTCCCACGAGCTTTAAACCCGGGGGATATGCATTTTCAAACATTATTCAAAACGCAGATTTGACTAAGTCGTTCAGTGACCAAGTTTCATTTTCTGCAGGTGTCGAATACAAAACTGAAAAGTTTGAAGCATTCCCTGGTGATCCTTTCTCTCGTTATGGAGGTGGAAGTGATTCATTTGCGGGTATTTCTCTTGATCAAGAAGGAGAGTGGGAACGTAGTAACTTTGCATTATACTCTGGTGTAGATATTGACTTTTCTGAAGATTTCCTAATTTCACTTGCAGGACGTTATGAAGACTTTTCTGACTTTGGAACAAATTTTAGTTGGAAGGTTGCATCTCGTTACAAGTTAAGTGAGAAGTCTGCTTTACGCGCCAGTGTTTCTACCGGATTTAGAGCTCCTTCACTTCACCAGAAATATTTGTCAAACACACAATATATTATTGTAGATGGATCTGACGAGCCATTATTACAGGGTACCCTACAGAACGGTTCTCCTGCAGTGCGTGCACTTGGCATCAAAGACTTATTTGCAGAAACGTCTCAAAACTTTACGGCAGGATTTACTTTTGGAAGCAATAATGGCTTATCTGGTAGTATTGATTTCTACAACATAAAAGTAAACGACCGTATTTTATTTTCATCACAGATTTCAGGTGCTGGAAACCCATCTGTTCAGCAATTGTTAGACGACGCTGGTGTTGTTTCAGTACAAGCATGGATCAACGCAGGTAATACCAAGACAACAGGTTTAGATTTTGTGCTGAATTGGAGAAATGATGATCTCGATTTAGGTTTGATTGGTAACTTCAATAAGACCACGCTTGAAAGTATCGACACACCATCTGAGCTAGAAGGAGTTAATATTTTTGCACGTGAAGAGGCGGGTCTTATTACCAACTCTCGTCCAAAGTCAAAAATCATTCTAACTGCTGATTACAGTACAGACCGTTGGGAAATGGGTATGTACAACACGCACTTTGGTAATGTAACTATTACAGCGCGAGAAGGTTTTACAGACCAAGTGTTATCTGCTAAATTAACTACAGACATTCGCTTAGCTTACAAATTTACACCTCAATTGACCTTGACAGGAATTATGAACAACATGTTTGACGTATATCCTGATGTGACGCTTGCAAATACTGGTACCGGAGCGTCAGGTCGTTTCGTGTATTCTTCGCAAGTACAACAACAAGGACAATTGGGAAGAAACTATACATTATTACTTAGCTACAAGTTCTAACTTATAAGTTGTAAATCTTACCCCACTAAAGCAGTTCAGTTTTACTTCTTTATGGTAAACGCAATATCCCCAAGAATAAAGCTTTATTCTTGGGGATTTTTTTGCCATTTTGAGCACTCAACACATATTCATTCAAAAAAAATTGTTCTTTTGACCAAGCTATTTTACAACATCTTTGCTAACTGTTCAGTTGCCTTTTTTCACTTATTTTCAGGACAGTTATTTGGGTTTACATATGCCTATCTTCTTGGCATTAAATAGTCTGTAACGCTTCTTGTTGAGGTAAAAATCTTTTTGGTATTTGCCATCATTCTTTTGGCAAAAAATTAGATCTGTTAAACTCATCTCAGCACTTTTTCGGGATTAATTGAAATTCTATTTTTTCAATTACCTGTAAGCACTTAATAATTAACAGTTTGTGTGACTTATTATGTTTGCGGCCATGTCACTCGCAGTCAAGAGGTCGAGGGTTCGGATCCTATCTTCTCCACGATCAAGCGTAACTTCATTGTGGTTTTAACACCTAAAAAGTTCAACAAGTTTTACTTGATTTAGCTTTGTTGTTTTAAAACGTCTGGACCGCAAGGACAGGAAGTTACATCTACATTACGGGTTTTGAGAGAATAACTGAAGGCTAATCCCTTCTTCTCCACTTCTTATTGTTATGAGGAATTACAATCATATAACCTTTTTTTAAAAATACGTTACAAACCATTTTATGAAATAATGATTTAACAAAAAAAAGTTTACGTTGACATTAACTGCTTTAAATATTTTTGTGAAAATTATTATTATGAAAAAAGCAATTATTTTATTTATATCTTTTTTGACACTTGGTTTTACAACAGTTGAAGATACTTCAACTATATATTCATTCCTTGGAAAATGGAAGTCTTTTGAAGGAGAGATAATCAACGTAAAATTTAATGAAAATAATGAAGTGTATTTTAATAGATCTTATGATGGTGATATTATTTCTGAAGGAATTATAGCGGTTGAAAATGAATACTTGGTTGTTAGCAGAATAGACTCTGTTTTGGACTACAAATTAAAATATGCATTTTCTAAAGACGCTCAAACACTTGTTGTGATGAAACCTAACTCCAATCAAGCTTGGTTGCTGAACAGAATTAGTTGGTAGTGATCTGTTATTTTATGATTTAAAAAGTCTTTCTTCAATTCTGTGACTCCATGTCTGCTTAAATAACTCATACTAAAAGTGTGTGTTACTCAAAAACCCCATTACTGATAGTAAATTGTCTGAGGTTTTTAATCATCTCAACTAAACAACTTAATCTACATGCTGAAAAAAAAATTTGCTTTTTTATTCTGTCGTAGTTTCTCAAAAAAAATGGATTGTGGGTTTAAAACATTGTCCAAATCAAATTTTGATTACATGAGATTCAATAACGTTTTATTAATATGATATTAACAGAAAAAAATTAAGTTTGATCAATAATTTAATTCAAATGAAAATATATTATTTAATACTTTTCTGTTTCCTCATTTCATCTTGTCAAAACATAGAAACTGAAGTAAAGGAGTCAGTATCCGAAAAGTTTGAAACAGTTTATGTAACAATCGGTGAATTAACAGATTCTAGAGCAGACAAAACATATGGCAATTTTGTTATGCCTGTAAAGGAAATTGATAAAACTGTAATGGAAAATGGAACTGTTATAGCCTACCTTGAAAGAGCTGCAAAGGAAGGACGCCCCCAACGCTGGAGCATGTTTCCACAATATTGCCTAAACTGTGAGGTTGCTTATGGAGAAAAACCTTCATTTATTTATTTCAGTTATGGTGAGGGAATAGTGCGAATTTCTTTGAGATCTGAAACTGATATTTCTGAAGCCGCTGAATGGATTAGTGGCAAAAGAATTAAGCTAACAATAATTGATTAATCTTTAGACCATTTAATTAATCTAACAGTGAGAAGTCGGTAGTTCTAAACCCTTTTCCTCCACTTTTTAACCTTCACAATGTGAAGGTTTTTTGTTTTTCAACTTTGCCGTCCTTACTCGAAAAGGCTAAAATCACAATGGCTTTAATGCCTTCTCCAAATTACATTTTAATAACACATAATAATGTAGCACTTAAAAGCTGTTGAGGTTTTTTAAAAATGGCCCCTCTTTTTTAACGATGTATATATTGTGTATATGCATATTTTAAAAAAATCAAAAAAATTAGCGCGTATTTTGTGATAACTAGTTTTAATAATTCTTTTTTCACAACTAAAATGAATTTATCTGCATTTTCATGTCTCTTATCTTTTCTAACCTCCACAATAATATTATTGTTCTGTGTTTTTGGCTTTGGACAAACTCCAGTAGGTTCCGGCAGCTATACTACTGTTTTCCCTGGTGTTGATGTTGCTGGGCGGAATGCATTTCCTTCTGGAACCCCGCAACTTTCCAAAACAGCTGCTGGAAAACCGGTACCAACCAACGACTGGTGGTCTAGGCTTGTTAAAGATAATCACGTGACTGATTTATTTAATTATCCAATGACCATGAAAACAACGAATAATGGTCTCATTGTTACCTACGTTCCATGGGGAGCTCCTGGGACTAGCAACTCCATTGAAGTGGGGCTTACGGGCTTGAATGCAGATAAAGCAACGGTCTCTGACCACTCCGATTGGACCGTTACCATGAATTGGAATGATGATGTCAGAGATATGGATGTTACTTCTGGAATTGGAATGCCTTTTTTGTATTTTGAAAAAAACTCGGGAGATTCAGCTTCTGTTACAGTCAATAGTGGAACGGCAACCGTATCTAACGAGCTATTGATTATAGAAAACGCTAGTAGTGGTGCCGATTTTGTTGTTTATGCCCCTGTTGGTAGTACTTGGTCTGCGTCTGGCAATACCTACACCTCATCACTCAACGGAAAAAACTACTGGTCTGTGGCGATGCTTCCGCAAAGCACAACGAACGTTAGTGCTACAGCCCAAGCCTATAAAAAATATGCCTATGTTTTTCCAACAAATACAACAACTTCTTGGAGCTACGACCCAGCAACAGCTAAGGTAACCACCGATTTTTTGGTAAGTACTGAAGTAAAAGAAGGCTCCGAAACCAATGTCCTAATGGGATTATTGCCACACCAATGGGCAAACCTTGACACTAATTCTCCAACCCCTTCTGGGCAGAGCTATGACTCTGTTCGTGGCGAATTAAAGATGCTTGATGGGAATAGCTTTACTGTAGCCAATACTTTTAAGGGAGTGTTGCCCACGCTGCCGTATTTGGCAAACTACAGCTCAGGATTTGATCCCAACAAACTCGATGAGAAAGTTGGTGTTATAGAAAACGATGCGCTGAATCCTTGGACTGATTCATACAATGACGGACAGATGATAAACCGTATGATTCAAACCGCGCGTATTGCCGACCAAATGGGTGACACCGTAGGGCTAAACAAGATGCTTGCAACCATTAAAGAGCGATTGGAGGACTGGTTATCATATCAAGCAGGGGAAGTAGCTTTTTTATTTTACTACAACAATGCATGGACTTCTCTTTTGGGATATCCTGCAGGACATGGACAAGACGGTAATATAAATGACCACCACTTCCACTGGGGTTATTTTATACACGCTGCAGCATTTATGGAACAATTTGACCCGGGTTGGGCTGATGATTGGGGGGATATGGTAAACCTCCTTGTTCGCGATGCAGCCTCCTCAGACAGAAATGACACTTTATTCCCCTTTTTACGAAATTTTAGTCCATACGCTGGACACAGTTGGGCAAATGGTTTTGCTAATGCCAACTACTTTGGAAATGACCAAGAGTCTTCTTCCGAAAGTATGCAGTTTGCCACATCGCTTATCCATTGGGGAAGTATTACTTCCAATGATGCCATACGTGATCTGGGTATATATATATATACTACCGAGCAGTCTGCCACGGAAGAATATTTTTTTGATGTGCATGATAGGGTGTTTAAACCTGGGCAGGTCTATAAGCTAGTTTCAAGAGTGTGGGGAAATTCTTATGACAATGGTACTTTTTGGACTAATGATATAGCAGCTTCATACGGAATAGAATTATATCCCATACACGGCGGTTCACTTTATTTGGGGCATAATAAAACTTATGCTGCTGAATTGTGGGCAGAAATGGCATCAAACACCGGGATTTTAAGTAATCAAGAAAATGATGATTTATGGCACGATACCTATTGGAAGTTTTTATCCCTTACAGATGCACAGACTGCTATAGACCTGTACGACAGCTATCCCAATAGAAATTTAAAATTTGGTATTTCAGATGCGCAGACCTATCATTGGTTGCACGCCATGAATGCTTTAGGGCCAGTGGATGCTTCTATTACTGCCAATCACCCCATTGCAGCTGCATTTACAAATGCAGATGGAGAAACCACCTATGTGGCACATAATTATAGCGACAGTCAAATAACCGTCACTTTTTCTAATGGCGAAACCTTGGTTGTACCAGCAGGACAGCTGGTTACGAGCCGCGATGTAAATGTCTCAGGAACCCTAAGTTCAGATTTTAATCAAGCCTATGTGGGCGGTAGCGTTAACCTAACGTATTCCACTTCTAATACCAACATTACTAAAGTGGAGTTTTATGATGGAACTACTTTGATAAGTACAGACACTACAGCTCCTTATCAAGCCCAACCCAATAATCTTGCGTTGGGTATTCACGGTATGTACGCTAAAGTATTTTTAGGTACTGAGTTTGCCGTATCCAATAGCGTTTCTATTCAAGTGGGTGAGCAAGTTCCTTATGCTTCAGCTCATACTATTCCAGGAATTATAGAGGCTGGCCACTTTGATACATACCTAGGGGGTGTAGGTCAAAATATTTCTTACTTCGATAGTTCTATCATCAATGAAGGAGGTGCACGTTCAGACGAATATGTAGACACTGCAACAGACGCTAACGAAGGAATGACGGTTGGTTGGACTAATGCCGGCGAATGGCTAGAATATACCATAAATGTTCAAACTGCTGGAACCTATTCCGTGGCCATTAGATATGCTTCTGGTAATTCGAATGGTGGAGGGCCTATGCACTTCGAACTTGACGGGCAAACCATAAGCGGGTCGATTTCGTTTTCAACTACCTCTGGTTGGGGTACTTGGACAACCAAAACAGTAACTGGTATAGCCCTAACTGGCGGAGAACATATATTGCGAGTTGCTATTGAGGGTGGGGAGTTTAACTTAGGGAAAATGACATTTACCCGGACGGGAGACTTAGGCTATGATCCGCCCGTTGCAGACGCTGGCACAAATGTATCTGCTATTTTATCAAGTGGTTCTGCTGTGTTGGACGGTTCTGGCACTTATGCCCCTAGCGGAAAAACCGTAACCTACGTTTGGTCACAAGTGTATGGTCCCACCCAACTAACCTTTACAACGAGTTCTAGTATATCGCCACAAGTATCAAATCTTGCAATCGGCGTATATAAGTGTTTATTAACTGTTTCTGATGGTACCTATACTTCAACGGATGAAGTGCTAATCATCGTCTCGGAATCTGGAAATTCTAATCCTTCAATATCCATTAATTCTCCAACCAACAGTACTTCTTTTGCCGAGGGCGCAGCCATAGATATTAGTGCTGCAGCATCAGATTTAGATGGAACTGTTGACAAGGTTGAATTTTTTGCAGGAGATACTAAAATTGGAGAAGACACTTCAGAACCCTTCACCTTTTCTTGGACAGGTGCACCTGCAGGCACGCATCAATTAACCGCTAAAGCAACTGATAATGAAGGAAGCGTAACCACATCTCAAGCTGTAGAAATTACCGTTAACGAAGTGGTTTCCTGTGTTATTACTGATAGCGAAGCTCAACAGGGCTCTTTTTCTGTAGGCTATAAAGCTACTTTTGAAACCGTTGGAACCAACGTAACCATTTCGATTGAACTACTTGATACAGATAAGTCAGGAGTTGCGGCTTATTTATGGAGAGAGTCCCCTTTTCAAGAATCGGAAATGAATCATGTTAGTGGAACGACTTATGCAAAAACGGTAGGTGGATTATCTGCAGGACAAACCATAAGCTATGGGGTAAAATTTGCATTTATTGGTGGTATGGCTGTAACAAAATATATGAGTTATGTTGTTGGTAATGATTGTAGTGGCAGCGTTTCTGATACTGAAGGTCCTACCAACTTTACCGCATCTGTGGGAACTGTAGGAGCAAGGTCGATAGAATTACTTTTACAAGCAAATGACAATTCTGGTTCTGTAGTCTATGATGTGGTCTATGGGCAAGAGCAAAAAAGCATTAACGGTAATTCGGGAGCACAAACCTCACTAGTTATTAGTAGTTTATCTCCTCAAACGACATATAATTTCTCTATTACAGCTAAAGATATCAGTCAAAATGCTGCGAGTAATAATCCCATTTCACTTCAAGCAACAACCACGGCAGATACCAACACGGCTTGTTCTGGGACAGATGATGAAGCAAGTCAAGGCGCATTTAGTACAGGGTATACCTATTCCTTTGTTACAAGTGGTACTAGTGTAACCTTTACTTTTGAGTTATTAGACACCGATAAAACTGGAGTTTTTGCCTATTTATGGAAAGAGAGTCCATTTTCTGAAACTCAAATGAGCGGTTCTGGGAATACATTTAGCACTACCGTAAGTGGCTTTACTGTTGGGGAAACCATTTCTTATGCTTGTAAGTTCGCCTTTGCCGGTGGGCTTGCCGTTACCAAATATTTCTCTTATAAAGTAGGTGATGTATGTACCTTAGGCATTGAAGATATAGGTTCACTTCCTGAAGTAAGTGTTTACCCAAACCCCGCTGATAAAATTATTCATATCTCAGTGGCTGACAGCACACCAGAAAAGGTTGAGCTATTTTCCATCAACGGTAAGATGGTTAAGCAAGTCAATCCTAAGAATGCCCAAATCTATGTAGATGATTTGACGAGCGGTTTATACCTACTAAAAGTATATCACGGTAGAAGGCATTCATTTCACAGGGTTATTGTTGAATAATTTGAAAATAAAAAGCTACTTTTTAAGAAGCCAGGAAGAGGATTGAATTTTATCGCCCAACCCGTCTATAAGGGAAATGCCTAAACGCTCGCAGACAGGACGCTCGGGAATAGTATCATTATTTTGGTCGCCACCATTAGCAAATGCTAAAGCATACACATTGCCAAATTCTTTATGAATAAGGGTAATCGTTTCACATACTGTCCGATCCTTGTCAATAGACAAAAATACTTTATCCACAACACGCAAACTGGAAACAATAAAAACACGCTCTTTCTCGTCTTGAAATTCTTTTGAGCCCTTCAACGCACGCTGATGGTCTGAATTTACTATAACGAAAAGAGCATCTCCGTTTGATTTGGCGTTTTGAAAATATTCTAAGTGCCCTTTGTGAATAGGATTAAAATAGCCGCTTACAATTACTGCTTTTTTCATGTCTCAAAAGTACAGTATTCTCGTCAAATTTTGTCGCTTTTTATACCAATAACTTAGGGGTCTATTTGGAAATAATCTAAATCTATTAAATAGATAAAATAAAACCACGCTTATTTTATATTTTTATAGTCACTTTAAACCAAATTTACTATGACTTTTGATATAGCAATGATAAACGCTACTTACTCACGCTTAGCCGAGCGGGTAGAAGCAGCACGTAAGCTTACTGGTAAACCCCTAACAGCGGCAGAGAAAATTTTGTACACGCACCTATGGGACGGAACAGCAACCACCACCTTTACACGTGGAGTAGACTATGTGGACTTTGCCCCAGACCGTATTGCTTGTCAAGACGCTACTGCGCAAATGGCATTATTGCAGTTTATGCAAGCTGGAAAAGCTAAAGTAGCGGTACCCACAACTGTGCATTGCGACCACCTCATTCAAGCTAAAGACGGTGCGAGTACCGACCTAAAATCAGCTAACAATACCTCTGCAGAAGTGTTTGATTTTCTGCAATCTGTGTCAAACAAATATGGCATTGGCTTTTGGAAACCAGGTGCGGGGATTATCCATCAAGTAGTGTTGGAAAATTATGCCTTCCCTGGTGGAATGATGATTGGAACAGACTCACATACTGTGAACGCAGGTGGTTTAGGCATGCTCGCCATTGGAGTTGGTGGCGCAGATGCAGTAGACGTTATGGCGGATATGCCATGGGAATTAAAGTTTCCAAAACTCATCGGCATAAAACTAACAGGTAAGCTTAATGGTTGGACTGCACCAAAAGACGTTATTCTTAAAGTGGCAGGCATACTTACTGTAAAAGGGGGTACTGGTGCCATTATTGAGTATTTTGGCGAAGGTGCAGAAGCCATGTCTTGTACAGGTAAGGGGACGATTTGTAACATGGGTGCTGAGGTTGGTGCTACTACTTCAACCTTTGGCTACGACACATCTATGGAGCGTTACCTCCGCGCTACTGGTAGAGATGATGTTGCAGATGCTGCAAACGAAGTAAAAGAACACCTTACAGCAGACCCAGAAGTATATCAAAATCCTGAGCAATATTTTGATCAAGTTATTGAAATTGATTTA
>DLPY01000035.1 GCA_002478685.1 Flavobacteriaceae bacterium UBA7446 | reverse complement strand
AATCATCTGTTTTTGTTTTTAATTATTAATTGCGTTTAAAAAATCTGTTAATTCATCAAATACATTTTGCTCTGAAACCAATTTTGGAATGATACCAATACGCTGCATCATATAGTGTGGTTGCTTAGTTAAATGAATAAAAAATACTTTCTTATTTTCTTTAGCCAAATCTACCAACAAATCTTCAAGCGCATACAATCCAGATTGATCAATATACTCCATACGATCAAAACGAAATAGTACTGTGTCTGCTATTTTCGGGATTTCCTTTGCTAGCCTACTAAACCCGTCTGTAGAACCAAAAAATAATGGCCCATTGATGTGTTTAATCGCAATTTTATCGCTTTTAAGCTCAGCATAGGCCACTTCGTCATCCCAAAGTTTTTCTTTACTTCCAGTAGATACCTTAGACTGACTTTCAGTGAGGTCGCCTATCTTCTTCATGAACATCAACGATGCCATAACAAGACCTATTCCAACGGCATAAACTAAATTCCAAAAAGTAGAAAGCAGCATAACAACAAGCATCACGACCACTTCTGAACTAATACCCAGCTTACTTATTTTAAGATCTCTAGGCAATGATGGTATAGCGCGTAGCCCCTTGTAGTCCATAACACCAATACCAACCGTCACCAAAATACCAGCAAGTACAGCAGCTGGAATGGTTGAGGCAGCAGAGCTAAACAACAACAAAATCAGTAATAAGACTATTCCTGCAAACATACCCGAAATACGTGTTTTACCTCCCGAGTTAATATTTACCACCGTTCGAATAGTAGCTCCTGCACCAGGAATACCGCCAAACATGGCAGATATACTGTTTCCAATTCCTTGCCCTATAAGTTCTTTATTGGGTTTGTGGCGGGTTTTGGTCATGTTGTCTGCAACTACACTTGTTAGCAATGAGTCAATTGCACCCAAAAGTGATAACGTAAGCGCCGTAAATACATATGGAAGAATCTGTCCAAGACTCAACTCCGTGAAGATTTCCCATTTAGGTATCGGAAATCCTTGCGGAATGGCCGTAATAGGGCGATAGCTTGGTACAAAAAGAATAGCAACTCCGGTCATAACCAATAAAGCTACCAATGTACTTGGAACAGCCGTTGTGATGCGCTTAAAACCATATATGATAAAAATAGTTCCTAACGCGAGAATAAACTCTATCCAACTGATGTTTTTTAGTGCGCTTGGCATAACGCGCAGTGCCCCTAAAACTCCCGAAGCTGATTTTGCTGCTAGAGTTTGCGATTCATCTAAAATTTGTGATTCTGTAATGTCTTCTCCTCTTGAAATCGTTTCAGAAAAATCTTCCAAAGCAAGTAACTCCTCACCTGCTTCCTCATCCAAAATATTAGCTAAAATAATGGCTTCGGCTTGTGGCTTGAAAGTTTCCACATAGGCAGAATCTTCTTTGGCATAATAGCCCAACACAGGAAGAATTTGGGTTATCAAAATAATAAGGCCTATTGCGGTCATAAATCCAGAAACTACAGGATAAGGAATATAGCGAATGTATTTTCCGAGTTTAAGAAATCCAAGTCCAACTTGCATTAAACCAGAAAGCATAAAGACCGCCAGAATAATAGGCAAGGCCTTTTCAACACTGCCGTCGTTAGCAGCAATAAGCGTACTGATGATTACCATACTCACCGCCGTCATAGGAGCCGTTGGTCCAGAAATCTGGGTATTGGTACCTCCCAAAAGTGCGGCAAAAAAACTTAAAAATATAGCGCCGTATAAACCTGCGGTGGGTCCTAACCCAGATGAAACACCAAATGCTAAGGCTAAAGGAAGCGCTACGATACCTGCGGTTAGTCCGCCAAAGATATCCCCCTTTATGTGAACGAATGCTTTTTTCATTTTATTTATTTATGTAAATGTGAAATTTATAATTGAGGTTTCGAAAGTACTTTAGCTATTTCAGGAGGTGGAGAATCCAACGTATTTGTTACCTCAAAAAACACAACCGCTTTGTGAAAGGTGTTCAAAATTACATAAGAAAAAAAAGCAACTATGGGAAAGTCAGTTATTAAAAACTTGCTTTCTTCTAAGTAATCAAATGCATTTTTACTTTCCTTAGGCTTTTGTTCTTCACTTTCTTGGGATAACAAATATGAATTGTGAGGTGAGAAGTCAAACGCAGAAATGGCAATGGTTACAACTTGTGATAAAAACATCACAAACAACAAAAACTTTATTATTGCTTGTGAAAAAAACAAAAAAGTTTGCTGCTGTATCACGTAGTTATGTCCTTTCTTTAGCAAAACCAAAAATACACTTTTATTTGAATTGCATATTATAAATCCATGTTAAAATGAAACGCAAATTCATCCTCAACACACTTAACAAATTGCTAACAATAAAAAAATGTTTGTGTAAAGAATTATTAAATATTTTTTTTTAAGCAATTATTAGCAAAATCCCCAATACCTTTGACGTATGGTAATTCATGATAGGTTACGGCAAATTATTTCTGATAAAAATATTTCGATTTCTAAATTTGAACGCATTATTGGAGCAGGTCAAAATTCTGTTTCTACTTGCCTTAGACGTCAATCAAGCATAGGACACGAAGTGCTTATAGGCATTGCTAAAAATTTTCCGGAATACAGTTTAGATTGGCTCCTTACTGGTAAAGAGTCGGGCAACAAAGATGTTATTAATCGAATAAAATTTCAAATCCATGAATTAGAAAAAGAAATTAATAAGATTAGCTTATAAATTTAGATGCAGCAAAGGCATCAATTTTAATTTTTTCTGTTGTACCATTTGCCATATTCTTAATCGCTAAAAAGCCTTCTTTTTTTTCCTGCTCACCGTAAAATAACGCCCATGGCGCACCGGATTGATTTGCAAATTGCATTTGCTTTTTTAGCTTATGACTGGTGGGGTATGTCAATACTCGAAGTCCAGCTTTACGCCATTTAGCAATATGTGGAACTAAGTCTTGTAGGAAGGTGTCGCCAAAATGCAATACGACAATATTAACTGATTGCTGTACCGTTTTAGGGAATAAGTCTAATTCTTCGAGGACCATGCATAAGCGATCCAAACCAAACGATATACCAAGTCCATGCATGTCTTTAAGACCAAAAAGAGCTGTCAAATCGTCGTAGCGACCGCCCGCACCAATAGAACCCATAGCAACATCTTTAGGAGGTACAATCTCAAAAATAATTCCAGTATAATAATTTAATCCACGGGCCAAAGTCAAATCAAAAGCCAATTTACTAACATGTAAAGGTGAAAGAAAACGTAATACATCTCTTAAATGTGCAATGCCCTCAAGTGCAACAGGCTGGTCAGTAAGTATGGATTCAAGTGTATCTAGTTGTACGTCGATTGCACCTGAAAGTTCTAATAAAGGGTAAAGTTTTGAAAGTGAATCATCACCAAATCCCTTTTTACGCAATTCATCAAACACACCAGATGCACCAATTTTATCAATTTTGTCTAGGGTAACTGTAAAATCAACAATGCGTTTCGGCGCACCCAAGTAAGTTGTAATACCCGATAAAATACCACGATGATTGATACGAATCGTAGCATCTTTTAAATGGAGTTCGCTGAAAACAGCATCAAACAATTGTATACATTCTGCCTCTAAAACAGGACTTACGGCACCCACAACATCGGCGTCGCATTGCGTGAATTCTTGAAAACGACCACGTTGTGGTCTGTCTGCTCGCCAAACCGATTGCACCTGATAACGTTTAAACGGAAACATCAACTCGTTTTGATGTTGCACTACAAACCGGGCAAAAGGAACAGTCAAATCGTAGCGTAACGCCTTTTCGGAAATAGACTTCGTAAAAAGCCCAAGATTATTTTTTGTCAACGCATCAACGTCAGCTTTTTTTACTTTTTCACCAGAGTTTAAAATATTAAACATCAACCGATCTCCTTCTTCACCATATTTACCTTGCAAAGTAGTTGACTTTTCCATAGCGGGCGTTTCAATGGGTAAAAAGCCAAATCGCTCAAATTGAGTTTTAATAATATCAATCACATACGAGCGACGAGCAACATCGGCTGGCAAAAAATCGCGGGTGCCTTTTGGAATACTAGGTTTTTGTAACATGGTAATAATTTATACAAATATCTGCTTTTAACGAAAAAAAGCCGCTAAAAGCGGCTTTATGTTTTTAAAAAAGGGAATTTTATTCCTTTTCAATAGGTTTAGTAACTTCAAATGCTAGGTCAGCAAAAACCTCACGATGCAAACGTACAGAAGCGATGTGCTTTCCTAATGTTTTAACAGAACCACCTGGAAGTTTAATGCATTTACGCTCAACAGATTGCCCTGCTTTTGAAAGTGCGGCTTCCAAATCTATGGTGCCCACAGAACCAAATAATTTATTTCCAATACCTGCCTTTGCTTCAATTTTTAGCTCTAGTTTGGCTAAGTCTTTGGCTTGCTTTTGCGCATCTTCAATAAGCTTTTGCTCTTTGAAGGCGCGTTGCTTTAGGTTTTCTTCCAATACTTTTTTGGCAGAGGAAGTAGCCAAAATAGCCAAGCCTTGCGGAATCAAAAAATTACGCCCGTAGCCGTTTTTAACAGTTACGATGTCGTCTTTAAACCCTAGGTTCTCAACGTCTTGTTTTAAAATAAGTTCCATGGCAATTATTTTAGCATATCGGCAACATATGGCATTAGCGCCAAGTGGCGCGCACGCTTGATTGAAACCGATAATTTACGTTGATATTTAAGTGATGTTCCTGTTAAACGGCGTGGTAAAATTTTACCTTGTTCATTAACAAATTTCAACAAATAATCTGCGTCTTTATAGTCGATATACTTGATACCAGCCTTTTTGAATCGACAGTATTTTTTAGCTACTGATGTTTCAATATCTAATGGGGTCAAATACCGAATTTCCCCCTGCTTTCCCCCTTTGCTTTCTTGTTCAATTGACATAGTCTTATGTTTTTTCAGTTAAACGTTCTCTTCTCTTAACAGCCCAAGCCTCTGCGTGCTTATCTAATTTTACCGTAAGGTAGCGCATGATACGCTCATCGCGGCGGAACTCTACTTCAAAAAGCTCAATGGCTTCGCCATCAAGTTTGAAATCAAGCAAGTGATAAAAGCCACTTTTTTTGTTCTGAATGGGATAGGCAAACTTTTTCAAGCCCCAATCCTCTTTGGCGACAATCTCGCCTCCGCGAGACGTTATAAACGCCTCATACTTTTCTACTGCTTCCTTTACCTGATCTTCAGATAAAACGGGATTCAATATGAAAACAGTTTCGTAATGGTTCATAAATGATTTTTTAATTGGACGGCGAAAGTACGCATTTTATTGGCTTGTTCAAACCTGTTCGTGCAATTATTGTGGATCCACATCAATTGACACCTTGACCTGCTTAAATACACCCACTTGTGCAAAGCTGTGCAACAAGGCCGCAAGACGTGTTTTGGCGGCTGATGTAGAAAAGTCAAGTGGTAGTTTAATGAGTGTATGCAAAATGTAATAGTTGCGTTGTCTGCCCACAAGTGGCGAAGCAGGTCCCAGAACATAGGAAAAACGTTCCTGCAAACCTTGTTTTAGCCACGAGCCAGCATCAATAAGTGAAGACATGTTTTTATGCCGCAACTCAATTCGAATAATACGCATAAATGGGGGGTAGCCAAACTGCTTTCTTTGTTGAATTTGTTGCTCAAAAAAAGAAGTGTAATCATACTGCTGAACAAATTTTAACACAGGGTGAGTGGGCTGAAAAGTTTGCACTAAAACCTTGCTTTTATCTCCAAATCTTCCCGCTCGACCCGCCACCTGCGTCAGCACTTGAAAAGCACGTTCGTGTGCCCTAAAATCTGGAAAATGCAAAAAGTTATCTGCAGATAGCACACCAACTAAGGTAACGTACTTAAAATCCAAGCCTTTGGTTACCATTTGCGTTCCAATCAAAATATCAATTTCTCCTTTAGCAAAAGCCGTAATCAGTTTCTGATGCGCGTGCTTTTTTCGGGTAGTGTCTAAATCCATTCGCGCCACACCTGCAGAAGGAAATAATTGTTGTATTTCTTCTTCCAACTGTTGTGTTCCCAATCCCAGGGTTTGCGGCGAAACCGTGCCGCAGGCAGCACAGGCGGCTGCATATTTTTCCGAATAACCACAGTAGTGACAGCGCAATTCATTGTTCACCTGATGATAAGTAAGACTCACATCACAGCTTGGACATTGTGGTACGTGAGCGCACTGGCTACACTCCACAAAAGAGGCGTATCCTCTGCGGTTTTGAAATAACAACACTTGATTTTTTTCTTGTAGGGTTTGTTCAATAGCTTGAACAAGTGACTTCGATAAATGTCCATTCATTTGCTTTTTCCGATACGCTTCTGCCAAATCCACAAAATGGATTTTGGGCATTTGTGCATCTTGAAAACGTTCGGTAAGTGGCACCAAACCGTATTTACCCGTTGAGGCATGGCGATAGGTTTCTACACTAGGCGTTGCAGTCCCCAACAATACTTTTGCGTTGTGCATCTTTGCCAAAACCATAGCAGCATCTCTGGCGTGATAGCGTGGCGCAGCATCATATTGTTTGTATGAGGTTTCGTGCGACTCATCTATGATTATTAATCCTAACAAATGAAAGGGAAGCAAAGCTGCCGAGCGCGCACCCAAAACCAATCTTGCTTTAGGATTATTTTGATTGATTTTTTCCCATGTTTCGACTCGTTCTTGCGGGCTGTATTTGGAGTGATATACCGCTAAATATTGTCCAAAAAACGTATATAATCGTTGCATGAGCTGTGTAGTCAGGCTGATTTCAGGCACCAAAAACAATACTTGTTTTCCAGCAGTTAATTGGTCTTGAATCAAATGCATATATACTTCGGTTTTCCCAGAACCCGTAACCCCATGAAGCAACGTAATTGCCTTGGATTCCCAGCTTTTTTGGATATCGGTTTTGGCATTATTTTGCGGTATTGTTAGAGGAAGAAGTGGCTCGTCTGGAATTGTTTTGGTAGGCAAACGATCCACAATACGCTTTTGCTTAACCAAAACATTATGTTTGATGAGGGTCTGAATAGAAGACGAACTGACGGTTTCTAATTTGGAAAAATCTGAAAGCACAACCGCATTTTTTTGTTGTAAAAAGGTCAAAAGGACTTTATACTGCTTTGGTTTTGATACCAAATCCTCTAGTTGCTGCTTTAGCGCGTCATCGTCTTTCAAGCGTGGATGTAGTACTACTTCCGTTTGTTCTTTGGGCTGATATTGCGCATACACTTCCTCCTTTAATACCGCATATTTTGCTTCAACCAATTCGTTCAAAACAGGGAAAGGATTATTTACTCCTATCAGCTGCTGCACCTGTGATAAGGATAGAGTGTTTTTTGGTTGCACCTGCTCCAACAGTTTTTTGGCATTTTTCGATAGCTTTGGCAATACAACTTTCCATTCTTTAATGATAATTTCCGTTTCACTTTCCAGTAGCATCACAGAAGGGAGTGCTGTTCGCAACACCAATCCCAAAGGTGCTTGGTAGTAGGAAGCTATCCATCGTAAAAAAGAAATTTGTACTGGAGTAAGTATAGGCTGTGTATCAATAACGCTGTCAATTTGTTTTGGTTTATAAGCCTTTGGTGCATTTTGGTGGATGTTGAAAATAATTGCGGTATACATTTTTCGCTTGCCAAACGGAACTACAACACGCATTCCAGGCTTTAGTACTTCTGCCTCGGCTGGAGTAACGGAATATGTAAAGGTTTCCTTTAGCGGTAGGGGAAGAATTACATCTAAAAAAAATGGCATTAGCTAGACTGTTTTAGCTTAGCGATAGAGGCATTAAGTTCAAATCCTAATAACAAGACTATCGCATTTAACCAAATATACAGCATCAAAATAAGGATTGCACCTATAGAACCATAAAGTTGGTTGTATTGGGCAAAATTGTCAAGGTAAATTCCAAAACCATACGAAGTCAGAGCAAACAAAAAAGTTGTTACCAAAGCACCTGCCGAAAAGAAACTAGAAACCCCACGATGTGTGCCAAAATAAAATAATATAGAGCTCACCATATATGCCATTCCAAAGAAAAACAAGAGGCGTACCCACGGGCTGAGCAAAAATCCAAAATCGAAAATTTGTGCCACTAAAAGTTCAAAAAATAAATAGCCGGCAATGGAAATTAACAGCATCAATCCCAACAAAACACCAACAGCAACAGCATAAATATATTGCTTGACAAAGTGTCTACCAAGACTTACATGAATAGATTCACTGAATCCTCCAAAAATGGCATTTACACCATTACCCATAAAAAAAATAGAAAGTAAAAAAGTGGAAGAAAGCAAACTTCTTCTGGGTTTAGATTGAATGTCGTAAAGCACACTGTTCAAAAAATCTTGTGCTTCTGAAGGAGCTACCGATAGAAAAAATGACGAAAAAGTGTCTTCAATATTGGCAACGGGTATAAATGGAATAAGATTTAAAACAAAAATTAAAAAGGGAAACAACGCCATAAAAAAACTAAAGGCAATACTACTTGCCCTTGTGGTTAGAGTTCCTTTGATAATTCCTAAAAAATAAAGCTCAACAATTTGATAAAGCGAAATAGCACCTGCATCGCCAAATTGAATGCGATGCATCCATGCTGTGATATCTTGCACGATTTTTTGAACCATGTTGCTAAGGTAATTATTAAAGTGGAGGCTAGCATAAAAGTTGATACCTTCGCATTGTGAAAATTAAAGTAATCTGCACAGGTAAAACCAATCACGACGCATTGCGCGATTGGTTGCCCGAATATCAAAAACGCCTATCGCATTACATCAAATTTGAATGGTTGGAACTTATCGAATTAAAAAACACAAAAAAGCTACGCGAAGCGGAACAAAAAGAAGAGGAAGGAAAACACTTTTTAAAACACCTAAGCACACAAGACGTACTTGTACTTTTAGATGAAAAAGGCAGTCAATCTACTTCTAGGGGCTTTGCAGATTTTCTACAAAAACGCATGAATGCAGGTACTAAAAATTTGGTTTTTGCAATTGGTGGACCCTATGGTTTTTCAGCGGATGTATACAAAAGGGCACAACACAAAATATCGCTTTCAACCATGACTTTTTCACATCAAATGGTACGTATTTTTGTGTTGGAACAGCTATATAGAGCCTTTTCAATTTTAAATAACGAACCCTATCATCACGAATGAAAAAACTTATTTTTGCTACGCATAATCAGAACAAAGTTCAAGAAGTAAAAGCTGTTTTTGATGGTGTTTCAGTCGTGAGTTTAGCGGACTTAGACTACCATCAAGACATTGCTGAAACCGAAGATACTTTTGTGGGCAATGCGTTACTCAAAGCAAGACACATTTTTAAAGTGTTTAAAACCCCCGTTTTTGCTGACGACAGCGGATTGGAAGTTCTAGCACTTGATGGTGCTCCTGGTGTGTATTCGGCGCGTTATGCCGGAGAAGAAAAAAATCATGCCAAAAACAACACCAAATTATTAGATGGATTGGCAAATGAGCCAAATCGTGTAGCCCAATTTAGGACGGTGATTTCGTATAAAGATGCAACAGCAGAACTAACTTTTGAAGGGATTGTCAAAGGAACCATTGCCCATCAACTTAGCGGCTCAGGTGGGTTTGGGTATGATCCGCTGTTTATCCCTGAAGGGTATAATAAAACTTTTGGTGAACTCCCTAAAGAAATAAAACTACGTTTAAGCCACCGCAGCCGTGCAATTTTTAAGCTAAAACATTATTTAAATTCGATAACATAGTGTTAAATTTAGGGCAGAAGATTGCAGACCAAAATGGAATACACTTAGTATGTAGTATTGTATGATGACACGTTTTACGTATTGCTTTTTATTGATGTGTTGCTCATTGACTTTCGGGCAGGAAGTCATTGGGTATGTTGAAAATGCTGCAGATCAAAAACCTATCCCAACGGTACATATCATCAACCTAAACAAAGTTACTATGTCCATTACAGATAAGGAAGGTAAATTTGAAATTGATGCTGAAGTAAACGATACTCTCTACTTTTCATATTTAGGCTACAAATCCATAAAAGTGCGTGTTTCAAATGATCTCATCAAGTATCCTAACACCCGATTTAAACTTACTGAATTGGCGTTGGCACTCGAAGAAGTTGTTGTTAGGCCCTATCAGCTTACCGGATATTTGGATATTGATGCACGTAATATACCCATCAATCGAACCCGTCGGTACAATATTCCTGGATTACCATCAGGTGGGTACGAAGCAGGAAATCAAACTCCTGGAACTGCTATGCGAATTCTGCAAGCCGTTACCAATCCTGCTGATTTTTTGTATAATATTTTTGGGCAAAAACCCAATCAATTACGGAAGCTTAAAAAAGTACGAGGTAACAATGAGCTCCGTGATCTCCTTGCCGTAAAATATGATCGTAAAACACTTGAAGAATTGCTCCAAATAGACCGCATAGACATCGATGAAATTCTTCGAAAATGTAACTTTTCAGATGGCTTTATCAAAGGAGCTAATGATTTGCAAATTTTGGAGGCTATCAGTGGGTGTTATGAAGAATACAAAGTGCTTAATCGTTAAAAAGACGAAAATCTCTACCTTTGCATTTTGAAATCATATGCTATTAAACAAACTAAGCGCAATTTCACCTGTAGACGGTCGCTATCGTACTAAAACCAAATCCTTAAGTCCTTATTTTTCTGAGTTTGGATTGATTCAATACCGCGTTCGAGTCGAGGTAGAATATTTTATTGCACTTTGTGAACTTCCGTTGCTGCAACTAGCCAATTTTCCAATAGCTCTTTTTGAAGAACTGCGTAGCGTATATCGTCATTTTAGCCTCGATCAAGCACAAACAATTAAGGACATTGAAAAGGAAACCAACCACGATGTGAAAGCGGTAGAGTATTTCTTAAAACAAATTTTTGATGACCTCAATATAGGTGTTTATAAAGAGTTTATCCATTTTGGTCTGACTTCGCAAGACGTAAACAACACTGCTATCCCGCTTTCTGTTAAAGAAGCGTATGAAGATGTGTACTTGACCGCATTGGAAGAAGTAATGCGTGCCATAGATGCGCTGATTGCTCAATGTGCCCATTTGCCCATTTTGGCACGCACACATGGACAACCTGCATCACCTACACGCTTAGACAAAGAACTTAGCGTATTCAAAACGCGAATTGAAGAACAAATCAAGTTGATTGAGCAAGTGCCTATGGCAGCCAAATTTGGTGGAGCAACAGGAAATTACAATGCACATCATGTGGCCTATCCCGATATTGATTGGAAGGCTTTTGGGACGTCATTTGTTGAAAAAAAGTTGGGTTTACATCACTCCTTCCCTACCACACAAATTGAACATTACGATCACTATGCTGCGCTTTGCGATGCGCAAAGACGAATCAATACCATTTTGATTGATTTTGCTCGTGATATATGGACATATATTTCCATGGATTACTTTAAACAGCAAATCAATGAAGGTGAAGTGGGTTCATCGGCAATGCCGCACAAAGTAAATCCTATTGATTTTGAAAACGCAGAAGGTAATCTCGGCATAGCCAATGCAATGCTTTCACATTTGGCAGAAAAATTACCTATTTCCAGATTACAACGCGACCTTACCGATAGCACTGTTCTCAGAAATGCAGGTGTTCCTATGGCACATATGCTCATAAGCTTTGCATCGCTCACAAAAGGTATGGGAAAACTTTTGGTAAACAAAGAAAAAGTCCAACAGGATTTAGATCAAAACTGGGCGGTACTTGCGGAGGCTATTCAAACTGTATTGCGTCGCGAGGGCTATCCAAAACCTTACGAGGCGCTCAAGGCACTAACACGCACCAATTCATACATTGACAAAACGGCTATTCGTGAGTTCATAGAAACACTTAATGTTTCAACTAAAGTAAAAGCTACGCTTCACGCATTGCGCCCCGAAAATTATACGGGAATTTAAAACATGCCGCTTAAGGCTTTCGCTGCGTTTTGCAGTCCATTTCCGCGCTGAATGGCGTTTGCCAAAATCATGGCTTTTTCCACCTGCATGTCACGTCCAATAAGGCGTAACAACACAAAACCTTCATCAGCAGAGCCAAAAAACACAATCTCATCGGGGTTATCTACTGTTCCCTCCAAAACAAGTTTCCCTGAGTACTGCCTATCGCTCATAACCAATAGCGGCTCAAAGGTTTTATTGTCGATAATGGAACGCACAACGGATAATTCTGCTGGAAGTTGGTCGGCATTTGTTGCTGTTTTGCGAAACAACAACACATTGAGTTTTTGAAATGAGCTTAAAGCTTCCTCCTCCTCTTGGGAGAGTGAATTGTTTCCTATTCCTAAAATAGATGTTGGAATGTCAACAACTAGAAAATTCGGGTCTTCGGACTTAGACACATAGTATTCCTGAATGCTTGGCGTGGTGGTACAACCCACCAACGCCAAAGCAACAATATAAAACCAAAACTTATTCATTTTCTTTTTCATTTAATTTGCCCAATTGCTGTCCGCCGGGAAGGTTCATCTGATTGACAAGTTTGGAGATTTGGGTTAAATCAATATCTCCGCTTAAATGAAGTAACACCGTTTCAGGCTTGCGGTCACCCAAATTGATTTGTTTAGTATTGATATCAGTTACAAACATCAAAAGTTCTTTGACCAAATCATCGTTTCGCGCCGATTTTACATAGAAATTCACATGGGCTTCCTCATCACGCACACGCATCAACTCTTCCATTTTTACTGCCTTAATATGCTTGTCAACCCAACGCTGAATCTCACCAGCAATATCGGTGCTTTCAGTGGTAATAACCTTAAACGATTTAATTTCTTGTACGAGTGACAGGAATTGACTTGACTCTGGGTCATTGGTTTCGATGCTAAGTTTTGCCAGCATTTCAAACATTTTTGGGCTAATGGAAAAATAGCTTACGCTATCGTCGTATTCGTATTTTTCAAATATATCTTGCCCCCAACTTAGTGATAGGGTAAAAAGAGCAACTAAAATTATCTTCTTTTTCATCTTATTCTGTTTTTAGATATTTATTTGTGGTTTGGTTAAACGTTTCGATGTATGCCATGCCCTGCTTGCCTTTATTCAGCTGATTGGAAACGAGATACATGTTCGCTTTAAATTCTTCATAGGCGATCTCCTCTAGAGCTGGTTGCGAATTTATGGCGGTTTGTTGCAACACAAAAACGGCTGTAATTACCGCTGCGGCTATTACCGCTAAGCGTTTTAGTTGTAGCGATTTTGATGTTTTAATTGGATTAAAATTCGTGCTAAAATGCTGCTTTCGCAGCCGCGCGAGAGTAGCAAAATACGGCTTGTAGTGTACCAAACTTTCATCTACTTGTATTTGCGAAAAATACGCAAACAAAGCTTGTTCTTGCGCTAAGGAGGTTTTACCTTCAAGATAGAGGTCTACATATTCACGAACCTGTTTCAATTCCATGTTGATGTGCTTTAATGAGTTGTTTTCGTATGGTTTTTCTGGCACGTGAAAGGGCTACTCTTACGGCACCTTCTGATAGTTCGGTTATTTGTGCAATGGTTTCAAAATCGTATTGTTCCACGTCACGAAGTTGGAGTACCAACTTTTGTTGTTCGGGCAAAACTTCCATAAAATCAAAAACTTGCGCCACACTATCGCAATTATCAATGTGTTGGTCTAGTGAGGCTATGGCTTTGTCATGCTTAAAATGCACCAATCGTAACTGCGTGGCTTGCTTTGACTTTAACCTGTCCAAACAATAGTTTTTGGTCATTGTCATGGCGTAGCCTTCAAGATTCGACACTGTTGCTAATGCATTCATGTTTTTCCACAATTTTGTCAACACCTCTTGTACGGCATCTTCGGCTTCTTCTGTGGAAGTGAGCAACCTTTTTGCCAACCGAAACATACTGTCTTGAACAGCAAGAATCCGTAGTAAAAATGCGCCTTCGTCCATTTGGATAGTCAAAGATTTATTGAGTGTTTCTTTCATTAACGATTATAAACTGAGCTTGTTACACAACATACTAACGATATTTTGTACATTAGCCATGTCTCTTAAAATCAAACCTATGAAAAAATTACTTTTTCTTTTTGTTTTATTCCTTTTTGTTGGTTGCAAAGACGACCTAGACGACAACGTACAAGTACCAACAACCAGAAATCTAGAAATTGAAGATTTTGTCTACAAAGCCATGAATTACGTGTACTATTGGCAGAAAGATGTTCCCAATTTGGCGGATGATCTATTTAGTAATGACAAAGAATACACTTCTTTTATACAATCTTTTAAAGGTCCTGAAGAGTTGTTTGATGATTTGCAATATAAAGATGACAGATTTAGCGTCATTACCGATGACTATATTAATTTGGAAAAGCAATTAAACTCGATTTCGTTAAGCAACGGAATGAAGTTTGGTTTGGGACGTATTTCAAGTACAGATTCCGATCTTTTTGGCTATGTACGCTACGTGCTGCCGAATACTGATGCTACTCAAAAAGGCATAAAACGCGGTGATATTTTTACCCATGTAGATGGTAGTCAATTAACGATTGAAAATTATGAATCCTTATTATTTGCCAACAAAACAAGCTATACATTATCCATGGCAACTATCAGTAACCTTACCATTCAATCTACTGGAACAACGGTTACGTTAAATAATAGCGAACTTACAGAGAAAGAATTGCACATTTCTAAAGTTATTGAGCATGATGGAAAAAAGGTGGGTTATGTAATGTATAACGGTTTTGCCTCAAAACAAGAGGATGATTTAAAAAATGTTTTTACCAATTTGGCCTCGCAGCAAATTGATGAATTGGTAGTGGATTTGCGCTATAATCCCGGTGGAAGTGTTAGTACTTCTCAACTTTTGGCAGGGCTTATTGCCGGCGAGCATGCGGGCAAAGTTTTCGGTGAAATGGTTTACAACGAAAAATTGGCTAGATACAACGAGGAAATTGAAATTATTGATTCGGGTATTAGGTTAGGTTTGTCTAGAGTTATTTTTTTGGTTACCTCAGGCTCTGCTTCAGCTAGTGAAATGATGATAAATGGACTAAACCCTTACATGGATGTTGTTCTTATTGGCAATAAAACATACGGTAAAAATGTTGGGTCGTTTATTGTTTACGATTACATTGACGATAAACAAACCAAAAACCCGAATCACACATGGGCATTGTTACCCATAACCTTCGGGATCTTTAACAGCATTGGGTTTGGTGATTATGGAGATGGCTTTTCTCCAAACAACGAGCTCAACGAAGATTTAGAAAACTTAGGCATACTTGGTAACATTGATGAACCATTCCTTAGAAGAGCCTTAGACTTCATCAGCGGAAAAGTCTCCTCCACTAGCTCATTTACAACAAACAGCGTGAAATTACCATTTAACGAAATTCAAATAGAGGAAGGCAGGGCAATCTATACCCCTACCGACTAAAACGCATACTGCATTCCAATATTCATATTTCTTCCAAGCGTTGTAAAGCCATGAAATTCGGTATATGCTGCGTCAAACACATTGGTTAATGACAGGCTTGCCGAAGCATCTCCAATGAGATTTGGAAACGATACACGAGCATCCAAAAGAGTAAACGCAGCCAGATTAACGCGCTTGCCGTTTTCAAAATTGGTGTCAGTACGTGAACCCACATAGCGTAAATGCACGCCACATTGCGCTTTTGGTCTATCATAGCTTAGTCCTAAGTTAGCCGCATGCTTTGGGAGTCGTATTGGGTCTTGCTTTACCTTTTCCACAAACATGTAATTGGCTTGAAGTGTTAGGTTTTTAAATGAAAAAACACCATCTAGCTCAACTCCCCTAACTTTTTGTTCTTTGACATCGTTAATATAGCCTGAAGGGTTCCAAAGAATTACATTCTTTTCTGTGCGCTGAAAACCAACCAAAGTGACACGACTTTTTGTTGCAACATACTCAATACCAGACTCATGCGTTATGTTTTCTTCGGGTGCTAAACTAAGGTTCCCATAATAAGGGTCAAACATTTTGTAATGTGAAGGCGCAATAAACGAAGTGGCAAAAGAGCTAAAGAATTTCCAATAGCTTTCGTTTGAGAAAGAAAATAAATAGTACGGGTTTACAGTAAATGTTTGGTGCGCACCAAAGGCACTGTGTACCGTATTTCTACCGCTAAGTTGCAACGCATATCCTTTTGGGTGTTGCCAATGGGCACTTACAAAAAAGGCTATATTATCGTGCTCAAAAGCATTTACAAGACTGGAGTTTTTTGAACGAATATCCTGAACCAAACTCCCGCCCAAAAGGGTTAGCTTTTCCGATGCGCGGTAACGCCAAGTAAGCTCTGAAGTAAATACATTTGAGGTATAGTTAATGGGGAAGTTACTTGCAAAATCGCGTTCCGTATCCGACCATGACACATGTGCTTGCACACTCGATTTGCCTTTGGTAAACGAAGGCGAAAAACCATAACGTTGGTTTTTACTCAATAGCGTATTGGGTGCATCGGCATAGGTGGGATAGGTAGCATCATAGTCCGAATCGATAATATCACGCTGGTAAAATGCCATCCACGTCCACGGTCGTTCATACTGGCTTTTAGCATTGAATTGGATATTTTCTTTGGTAACGGCGTCGTTTTCTGTTCCTACCACAGATGACATACCGTTGGAAGTAAAGCGATTTATAGAAGCGCTCAGCCCAATCTTGGCAACACTGTGCTGTAGCTGCGCATAATGCCTTTGCACATTGGAAAGCGAGCCCAATTTTTGGTCATGGGTATTTTGCGTACCCCATTCGCGCCGAACGTTCAAGCTTGTCTTTTTAGTGGCTGTATTTTTAGTAGTGATATCAATCACGGCAGTTGCTGCACCGCTACCATAAAGGCTACTCGATGCTCCTTTTACCACCTCAATAGACGCAATTTGATCCAGCGCTAGAAGGCGTAAATCAAATTCAGATTCAATTTGTGATGGGTCGCTGACCACCACCCCGTCTATACGCACCAACACCTGGCGGTTATTGCCGCCACGAATGTTATAGGACAAATTTTGTCCAGGGTGCATCTGCGCTCCCGAAATATACATACCCGCATATTGATTTAGGAGCTGCGCTAGGGATGTCCCTTTGTTTTTTGCTATTTCTTTAGCGGTTATTTTCACCACCGCTTTTCCGCTGTTTTTTCTCGATTTGGAAATACGAGAATCTGTAACGATGACCTCGTCCAAACGTTCTTGTGACTGTACCGCCGCACAGCAAAGCAGTAGGACTACCGTGTATTTCATGTTGTATATAAATAAAATAAACTGATGATGCTTATCCCGAGCACTAGCAGCATGACTCTTTTAGGCAGGTCTCCTGACTTGTAATGTTCAATGTGCCTTCCCACACGACGAAGCGCACAGTGGCTTGAAGCATTGAACTGTTGAAGTACTTACAGTTGCGGGAACAGCAAAGGACTTGCACCTTTTTCCCTTTTCATCTTTCACTACAAAAGAGCCTAAAAGCTATTTCAAAGATATAGCTTTCTTTGGTACGTATAGTTTATGGATAAAAAAAATATACCTTTGCGTGGAAACTTTGTTTTATGTCGTTTAGCAAAAAAGAAATCGTTTTAGTGAGCTTTGTTTTGGTTGCCGTGTTGATGCGCTTAGTGCCGCATCCTCCCAATGTAGCACCCATTACTGCTGTAGCACTTTTTGCCGGTACGTTTTTTGATAAAAAACACTGGGCAGTCTTAATGCCATTATTGGCTATGGTGGCTACCGATATCTTCTTAGGATTTTCAATGATTACGCCTGTGGTGTACCTTTCTTTTTTGACGATTACCGCCATTGGAATGGCATTTAAAAAAATGAATATTGGCACCGTATTGCTTAGCAGTTTGGTGTTTTTTGTGCTCTCCAACCTTGGGGTTTGGGTATTGTTTTACCCCCTTACTGCCGAAGGACTTACCACTTGCTTTACGCTTGCCATTCCGTTTTTTATAAACTCCATATTGGGCGATGTATTCTTTAGTGCCCTGTTGCTATTTGGCTACCGCTTTGCCACACAACGGTTGCAGTTGGCTTAATTTCTGTTTTTTTGAAAACAATTTAGGTTTTGTTACCTTAGTGGTAAACAAACCCAATCTTAAACACTACTTTTAAACTCCTCTATGGCGTTTTTGTAGTTAATGTGAACTTGTGAGCAATTAAAAAAATAACCATGGAAAAATTATCTCTCTTTTTCAATCGAATTAAAGAACTGAACTTCTGGCAAAGGATTTTTTCATGGTCTGCGATAAGAACTCTTAGTTATGAGGCTTACGAGCAATTCAAAAGTCTCGAATCAAAATTGACTAATCAACAAGAAGAATTAGATGGTTTAAAGAACAAAATAACCCGTCTTGAAACCGAGAAAGAAGGGTTAGAAAAAGATATCCAAGAATTTGAGAAGACCATTCTGAAAAAAGATAGCCAAATAAACAATCTCAATGATAAGATTGAAGGGTTGAATGGCAAGGTTGGTGAATTGAACAACAAAGTATCCCGTTTCGAAACAAATGAAGATTCCCGAAAAACGGATTACGAGAAAAATATTGCAGAGCTCAACCAAGTAAAAAAGGATCTTGACGCAGTTAGAACTAGACTAAGTGACGAACGTGTTAAAGAAAAACAAAAAGAATTCGATAGAATGAAACTTCAGTGGTCTGAACACGAAACAACCGTTGAACAAAGAATAAAGCAACTATGCCAGACTCATTTGGTCAAGTATATAGATAAAGTTCCATTTCGAGGTAACCCAGACAACACAATTGAAATTTGTGATGAGTTCATAATCTTCGATGCAAAGAGTCCTGCTAATGATGACTTAACAAACTTTCCAAAGTACATTAAAACCCAGACGGACAATGTCAAGAAGTATGCAAATCAGGAATCTGTCAGGAAAGACATTTTTCTCGTAATTCCACCAAACACAATAGAGCAAATTTCTCAATTGACTTATAACATGGGCGATTATAATGTGTATGTCATTACGGTAGATTCTCTTGAGCCTATCATTTTATCCCTTAAAAAAATCGAAGAATACGAGTTTGCGGAGCAATTAAGTCCCGAAGAAAGAGACAACATTTGCAGGGTTATTGGCAAGTTCGCTCACACTACTAAGCGAAAAATTCAAATTGATCAATTTTTTGCCAACCAGTTTATTGAGCTATTGGTTAAGTGCAAAAATGATTTACCTGAAGACCTTCTCAAAACAGTAATTGAATTTGAAAAAGCTGAAAAGCTTAATCCGCCAACAGAGAGAAGGACTAAACAAATTTTGACTAAAGAACTTCAAGAAAAAAACGATTCGATTAATGCAGAAGCTCAGACAAGAGAGATAAGCATACCAGGTTCATTTGATGAAATAAAAAAATTAGAATAAAACTGCTCGCAGTAAAACCTATAAGCAATAACGCCTTTTGGCAAGCAACTGTTCATAGCCAGACCGTTCCTACTCCTCACTTGTTGGGCGTTCCAACAAATCGGGTTGGTAGTCTAAGGCATTTCCTTCACCCGAAAGCCGTAATCCATTCCATACAAAAAATGTTTGCTTAAAGATACGTGAATTCACGCAATCTATTTCGTCAAATACATCTTTCTGCGACCGTACAACTCGTAAAACTCATCGTCTTTGAGGTCGTCAATAAACAAGATGCTTTCGCCCGTACTTTTCATTTCTGGTCCAAGTGCCTTGTTTACGTTCGGGAACTTGTTAAATGAAAATACAGGTTGCTTAATGGCAAAGCCATCCAACTGCGGGTTGAAATCAAAATCAGACAGTTTTTTATCGCCTATCATGACTTTGGTAGCGTAATTTACATACGGCTCTTTATAAGCCTTTGCAATAAACGGCACCGTTCTAGACGCACGCGGATTTGCCTCAATAATATAGACCACATCGTCTTTTATGGCAAACTGAATATTGATAAGCCCAACCGTTTTCAGCGCAAGTGCAATTTTTTTGGTGTGGTCTTTAATCTGTTGCATCACAAATTTACCCAAATTAAACGGTGGCAAGGTAGCGTTAGAATCGCCCGAGTGGATACCACAAGGTTCAATATGTTCCATAATACCAATAATATACACATTTTCGCCGTCGCAAATGGCATCGGCTTCAGCCTCAATAGCACCGTCCAAATAATGGTCTAACAACAGTTTGTTGTTGGGGATTTTATGTAATAAATCCACCACATGCTTGACCAAATCTTCTTTATTGATAACAATTTTCATCCCCTGTCCACCCAATACATAAGATGGTCTAACCAAAATGGGGAAGTTCAGCTCATCGGCAAGTGCAAGTGCTTCGTCGGCAGTCTCTGCTACGCCAAATTCTGGGTACGGAATATCGTTTTCTTTAAGCAGCGTAGAAAAACTTCCACGGTCTTCCGCCAAGTCCAACGACTGAAAACTCGTTCCCATAATCTTAATGCCGTAGCGGTCCAACTTTTCGGCAAGTTTCAGTGCCGTTTGACCACCCAACTGTACAATCACACCTTCAGGCTTTTCATGGCGAATGATATCATAAATATGTTCCCAGAACACGGGCTCGAAATAAAGCTTGTCTGCTGTGTCAAAATCTGTAGAAACCGTCTCGGGATTACAGTTAATCATTACCGTTTCATACCCCGCTTCGCTGGCAGCCAAAACGCCGTGCACACAGCAATAGTCAAATTCAATTCCTTGACCAATACGGTTTGGACCCGAGCCAAGCACCACAATTTTTTTGCGGTTAGACACAACACTTTCGTTGTGCACTGAAACCACTCCATCAGCAGTTTCCATCGTGCTCTCAAAAGTTGAATAGTAATACGGAGTTTTTGCAGTAAACTCTGCCGCACAAGTATCCACCAATTTATACACACGATGAATATTCATCTCATCTCGCTTACTGTATACCTCGCTTTCTAAACAGCCCAACATATGGGCAATTTGGCGGTCGCCATAGCCTTTTTGCTTTGCCTCAAGCAATAACTCTTTATCAATACTTTCAATGGTATAGGTGGAAATTTCTTTCTCCAACTGGAACAGTTCTTCATACTGTTTCAAATACCACATGTCTATTTTAGTGATATCATAAATTTTACTCAAAGGAATACCCATGGCAATGGCATCGTAAATCACAAATACCCTATCCCAAGAAGCATTGGTGAGCTTATCTATAATAATGTTGTAATCTGTGTAGCCCTTTCCGTCTGCACCTAATCCATTTCGCTTAATTTCTAGCGATTGCGTGGCCTTGTGCAAGGCCTCTTGAAACGAACGTCCAATACCCATAACTTCACCCACTGCCTTCATTTGTAAGCCTAAAGTCCGGTCAGAACCTTCGAATTTATCAAAGTTCCAGCGTGGAATTTTCACAATTACATAATCCAGTGTTGGCTCAAATAAAGCTGAGGTAGATTTTGTAATCTGATTATCCAATTCATCAAGCCTGTAGCCAATGGCCAATTTGGTAGCTACTTTTGCTATGGGATATCCTGTTGCTTTACTTGCTAGAGCAGAAGAACGTGACACCCGAGGATTGATTTCAATGGCAATAATATCCTCTTTTTCGTCTGGACTTACCGCAAATTGCACATTACACCCACCTGCAAAATCGCCAATACTGCGCATCATTTTGATGGCCATATCACGCATTTTCTGATAGGTTTTATCGGAAAGGGTCATAGCAGGAGCCACGGTAATAGAGTCACCCGTATGGATGCCCATTGGATCCATGTTTTCGATAGAACAGATAATGACCACGTTGTCATTGTTATCGCGTAACAATTCCAATTCGTATTCTTTCCAGCCCATCATGGCTTTGTCAATCATAACCTCATGGATGGGGGAAATTTCCAATCCTCTACGCATTAACTCATCAAAATCTTTTTCATCATATACAATAGCGGCACCTGCACCTCCAAGGGTGTATGAAGCCCGAATACACAATGGGAAACCAAATTGCTGCGCAATTTCCTTTCCTTTCAAAAAAGATGTTGCGGTAGCTTGTGGCGCCATTGGAACATCGATTTGCTCCATAAGCTCACGGAATTTTTCGCGGTCTTCGGTAATGTTTATTGCATCGATATTTACCCCGATAAGTTTAATATCAAAATCTTTCCAAATGCCTTTTTCATCTGCCTCGATACATAAGTTCAAAGCAGTTTGCCCACCCATGGTAGGCAGCACCGCATCAATTTGCGGATGCTTTTTTAGGATTTTGATGATGGATTTTGTTGTTAGAGGTAACAAATACACATGGTCTGCCATTGAAGGGTCAGTCATGATGGTTGCTGGATTGGAATTGACAAGAATGGTTTCAATTCCGTCTTCTCTGAGTGATCGTAACGATTGGGATCCCGAGTAATCAAATTCGCAAGCCTGCCCAATAATAATGGGCCCAGAGCCGATGATGAGGATACTGTTTAGGTCTTTTCTTTTTGGCATTATGGTATTGCTAAAAGGTGGTCAAAATTCTTTCTAAGATATACAAAAAAAGGTGCTACTCATAAAGCAGCACCTTGATGTTTTCAACGATTTATTCACTTATTTCTTGTGACGTACTTCGGATGAAACAGAAAGCTTTTTACGTCCTTTTGCACGGCGCGAAGCCAATACCTTGCGACCTGCCGCTGAAGCCATACGCTCCATAAAACCGTGTTTGTTACGGCGTTTTCTATTTGAAGGTTGAAACGTTCTTTTCATCTTTTTTCTTAACTGGCTGCAAATATACAACAACTAGCATATTCAACAAACAACCTTATCATATAAATGTGTAAATTTGCAAAACAAAAGAGAGCTATGTTCCCAAAATTCATAAAAATTGTTTTAGCAGTGGCCGCCATAGGCTATGCTGTATACCAATTCATTGAGTCAAATATCGGAAATGGAATCGCCCTGATTTTCTTGGCTGTGGTTTTTATCTTCTTATACTTTAAAAACGAGTTAATTCTACTTTCCTTTTTACGATTGCGCAAGCAAGATTTTGATGGAACATTGCGCTGGTTAGAATACATTAAGAATCCACAAAGCGCATTAACAACAAAGCAACAAGGATATTATTTCTTTTTACATGGTGTTATTGAGTCGCAAAAAAACCTCACCAAAGCAGAGCGTCATTTTAAAAAAGCCATTTCGCTTGGGCTTAACATGAAACACGATTTGGCAATGGCAAAACTGAGTTTGGCGGGAATTGTAATGCAAAAACGTCGCAAGCGCGAAGCAACAACTCTGCTCAATGAAGCAAAAAAACTTGATAAACAAGGCATGCTTACAGAACAAATAAAACTTATGCAGCAACAGCTTAAGAAAATTTAAGCTTTATCGCCCTTCCAATCTTGCAGAATAATTTTAGGTAAATTCCTGTTAAACCAAATTGCACGTGAAATAATCATCACGTGCGTTCCTTTTGCAACGGGAATATAGTCTTTCAAATAAAATACAGGGAAAACCAAATCATAGGTTCCGTGAATATGAACCACATTTGGCAATGGTTCTACTTGTTCCCAATTAAAAAAAGCCTCCAGCGCCCAATCCAAATACTGTAGATTTCGAACAGTAAGATATTTTTTATTTAAATCCATGCGCTTACGAGCAGCAGGACCAAACATAAATCCAATAAAATCTTCAATGTTATCTACCCATTGCGTGGGAAAAAAACGATATGCTTTGGTTTGGCGTGTAATCCGCATATGAATGGGAAACTCTTTAATCGTACGAACACTTGAAACAATAATTACTTTACGGCAGGAAATAAGTTTTGACATTTCTTGAACTATAATACCTCCGAAAGAAACACCCAATAATACAGGATTTGAAATTGTTACCTTATCACACATGCGCTTAGCATAAGACGCTATGGATTCGTTTTTTTGAGGTGTAAGCCACGCCAAGCGATGAATTTCAAACGAATTTCCGAGATCAATGAAGTCAAAAATAGATGTGTTAGCAGCCATGCCAGGCATCACATATATATGTACGACGGTAGTCTTTATCATTGCAACCTCAATTTACGTATTTTTTTGTAAATTTGCAATTCAGCAAAATTATTAAAGAATAAATGAATGTAACCGACAATTCCTTCTTGCGCCAATTTGAAACAGAGGTTGCTGGTGAACTTGCCAAAATAGAGTACGCGCAACAAGAACGAAAAATATTTCTTACCAAACTTGTTGTTCCAAAAGATAATTGTCCTAACGATTTTAGTGATACATTTATTAAAGAAGTACTTGCCATTATTGCAGAGCGCAACGTAAGCATGATGCCAACTAGTCCAGAAATTGTGCGCTTTATTCGAAAAAACAAGCGTTACCGCAGCATGCTTCCTATAGGCGTACGCATCTAAGCCACCTGTTCTCCAATAGCCTTTACAAACTCAAAACTAACTAAACCGTCGTCGGCTATTTGGGTTAGCTTCACATCGTGAATGGTATTGCACAGCGCAGGATCCCAGTAGGTTTTAACTTTAACATAATTGGGTGTAAAGCCATGAATATATCCGTTTTTATTTTCAGACTCAAACAACACTTTTTGGGTAGTGCCCAACTGCTGCTCATAAAATGCCCTGCGCTTTTTTAACGATAACCCGCGTAGCATTTTACTTCGTTTGGTACGCACAGTTTTTGAAACTGTACTTGTCATTTTGGCAGCAAGGGTATTGTCTCGCTCGGAATATGAAAATACATGTAAATAGGACACATCAAGCTCATTTAAAAAATGATAGGTTTCCATAAAATGATTATCGGTCTCGCCAGGGAATCCCACAATCACATCAACGCCAATACAAGCATGTGGCATTCGATTTTTTATTTGTGTTACACGCTTGGCATACAACTCGCGCTGATATCTGCGGCGCATTGCCGCCAAAATAGCATTGCTTCCACTCTGTAGTGGAATGTGAAAATGCGGTACAAAACGTTTGGATTGCGCTACAAAATCAATGGTTTCTTGACTTAGCAAATTGGGCTCAATAGAAGAAATGCGAATGCGATCCAAACCCTCTAACTCATCTAATGCATACACCAAATCGTGAAATGTGTGTTCATGTTTTTTAGCACCAAATTCGCCTTTACCAAAATCACCAATATTTACTCCTGTGAGCACTACCTCCTTTATATCTTGAGCAATAATCTCTCTTGCCTGTCGTAAAATGTTTTCAAGGGTGTCGCTTCTTGAAAATCCACGAGCTAAGGGAATGGTGCAATAGGTACATTTGTAGTCACACCCATCTTGCACTTTTAAAAATGCTCGTGTACGCTCACCAATAGCGTAACTCCCAACATACTGCTCCACTTCATCAATAGTGCATGCGTGCACAGCAACATCTGATGAATTACTTTCAATAAAATCAACGACATTAAATTTTTCATTTGCGCCCAAAACCAGATCAACGCCATCTAGGGCAGCCAATTCTTCAGGTTTGAGTTGCGCATAGCATCCAATGGCAACCAAAAAGCCGTCAGGATTTTGTTTAAGTGCTTGCTTTACAATGGTTTTGAATTTTTTATCGGCGTTTTCAGTTACCGAACACGTATTGATCACATACACGTCTGCAGGACTTTCAAACGAGGTTTGAGTATAGCCCGCAGCCACAAATGATCGTGCAATGGTGGAAGTTTCTGAAAAATTCAGCTTACACCCTAACGTGTAAAAAGCAACTGTTCCTGTGGCGGACATTAGAAAAATTTTGACAAATATACAATGCTAATGCGCTATCGCTCAAAAAATGACTAACGGAAATCCTTAGTGATGTCAAAAACATGCGTCAGCACTTGTTCGGTAGCCGTATTGAGCTCTTGTCCGCGACGTGCCATCACAATTCGTGCGGTTTCCAACACTTTAGGAAGTCGGTTTTCGGTAAGCCCTTGTGCTCCCCCTCTTGAAAAACTGGGAATAAAGGTGCGTGGAAATCCTGTAGAAAAAATATTACACCCCACGCCGATTACTGTTGCGGTATTTAGTGCGGTTTGGATGGCGGTTTTAGAATGATCGCCAATAATAGGACCGCAAAACTGGAGTCCAGTAGAAATGAATTTTTGTTGGGTATAGTTCCATGCGCGAACCTCGCCGTAATCATTTTTCAGATTAGACGCATCGGTAGCTGCACCCAAATTACACCACTCACCCACAACGGCATTGCCCAAAAAGCCATCGTGCCCTTTGTTGCTATTACCCATAAAAACAACATTGTTTAGCTCACCGCCTACTTTTGAATTTTGACCTATGCTCGTTCCGCTATAGATTTTTGTTCCCATTTTAATCATAGCATTTTTGCCGATATACAACGGTCCACGCAATAGTGATCCTTCCATGATGGTGGCGCCGTCATCAACAATAATGGGTCCATCATTTGTGTTAAAAACTACCGCTTGGGCGGTTACATTTGCCCCAACCAAAACAGGATGTTTTCCAAAAAGTTGGTTTGATTTATCTGGCTTATTTGTGTGTGTGTTCTCAAAAAAGAAAACATCATCGCAAATGGCTTGAGAGTTGTGGGTAAACAAATCCCATGGGTAGCGAATAATTGTTAGAGCGTCTGAGAAAGTGATTTCTTGGAATGAATTCAGTTCATCTGCTGTGCTTGATGCTGCACCTTTAAAGGCAATAAGCCTATCATTATGCACCAACTTTTGTCCACTTTTTAGGTGTTTAATCGCATCAATTAAATCTGGCGAAGGCAAACAACCTGCTAAAACAGCAACATCAAAAGGAGGTGTTTGTTGTTGCAAATAGGCCTCCGTTTCTACTACGGTTGTCGCACTGACATAAGATTCCCAGCGTTTTGCTAAGCTCATACCACCTATGAACAAATCTGCTACAGGGCGGGTGTAGACAAGTGGAAGTAAATCGGTGCGGTTTGGACCGTCAAATAAGCAAATTTGCATGTTTCAAAGATAAGTGGAAATAAAAAAACCTCCGCAAAGGAGGTTTTATTTTGTGCAAAAATTCAAAATTACTTCTTGAATTTAGCGTATTTGTTCTTAAACTTATCAATACGACCAGCAGTATCAACCAATTTAGATTTACCGGTGTAGTACGGGTGTGATGTGCGAGAGATTTCCAATTTTACCAATGGATATTCTACACCATCAACTTCGATGGTTTCTTTGGCATTGGCAGCTGATTTGGTAATAAACACATCGTCGTTAGACATGTCTTTGAACGCTACCAAGCGATAATTCTCTGGATGAATACCTTGTTTCATAATGCTTTTACCTTTTAAAGGGGTGCAAATTTAATTATTTTATCTAAATTTACCATACACTTAACCCATAAAAAAGACAACACATGGAAACTTCACCAAAATTAGGACCGTATAACTACCGCTTTGGGCTTATTGCTGCAGGAATTGGCATCGTATTTAGTCTGATGTTATATTTTATGGATATGATGTATGATCGATCACCTGTAATTCGAGCCATCAATATCCTAATTCCAGCAACTCTTGCCATACTGGCAATAGGTGCATTTAAAAAAGACAACAGCGGACTGCTCTCGCTAAAACAATCTATAAAGCTCGGCGTTGGCGTATTCTTGGTTGCTGGAATTATTGGACTTGTTTACTTTGCTGTTTTTATCAATTTAGTTGAGCCTGATTTTATTTCAAATTTCGCACAATTACAAGTCGATGCGATTCGAGAAACAAAACCCGAAATAGGTGAAGATATGATTCAAATGCAACAAGAAAATATTGAAAAATTTTTTTATATTAGTTTCCCATTTATACTAATAATAAATGTGCTAATAGGACTTGTTGTAGGCTTAATAACAGGTTTATTTGCAAAAAAGAACTAATTGCCAAAACAACCGCATTTATCGGTAGTTATTCCATTTTTAAACGAGGCGGAGTCCCTTCCCGAGCTATACGCATGGATTGTTCGTACGCTGGAAGTCGCAGCACTTTCATTCGAAATCATTTTTATAGATGATGGCAGCACAGATGCTTCTTGGGCTTGGGTGCAAGAGGTTAGCACTAACGACAAACGTATAGAAGGCATTCGTTTTTTACGCAACTACGGCAAATCGCAAGCGTTACACGCAGGCTTTTTGCAATGTATGGGCGAAGTGGTTTGCACCATGGATGCCGACTTACAAGACTCTCCGGAAGAATTACCCGATTTGTACCGCTTAATTACTGAGGGCAACTACGACATGATTTCGGGTTGGAAAAAGAAGCGTTTCGATTCTTTATTGTTTAAAAACATTCCTTCCAAAATTTTTAATTGGGCAGCACGCAGGGTTTCCGGTATCAAGTTGCACGATTTTAATTGCGGACTCAAAGCCTATAGAAACGATGTCGTAAAAACTATCGAAGTCTATGGTGAAATGCATCGTTACATCCCTGTGCTAGCAAAGCAAGCTGGATTTAGGCGAATTGGCGAAAAAGTGGTGCAACATCAAGCACGCAAATTTGGGCATTCCAAATTTGGCCCAGACAGATTTGTAAAAGGATTTTTAGACCTAATAACCCTTTGGTTTTTACATCGATTTGGACGCCGACCCATGTATTTCTTTGGACTTATTGGAAGTATTATGCTGCTGTTGGGGTTGAGTTTTTCTATCTATTTAGGTATAGACAAACTATTTGTCCACCCCAATGGAAGACTTATTGCCGATAGGCCACAATTTTATGCCGCTCTTACCACCATGATTTTGGGAAGTCAGTTTTTCTTGGCTGGATTTATTGGAGAAATTATTGTTCGAAATCGCGACCACAAAATGCGATACAAAATAAAGGAAACGATTGAGCAAAACTCTAAAGGGAATATGTAAATTTGCCATGTAATATGATACAATGAGTACATCTTTTTTAGAAGAAGCAGATGCTTGGCAAAACCCACCTTTTGACAGTGAAACGCAACAAGCTGTTAACACATTAAAAAATAATCCTGAAGCTCTCGAAGACGCCTTTTATAAAAATCTAGAATTTGGCACCGGTGGTATGCGTGGCATTATGGGCGTTGGCACCAACAGGGTAAACAAATACACATTTGGACGTACTACGCAGGGACTCAGCGATTACCTCAAGGAACAGTTTCCCACAGCAACACCACGTGTTGTTATCGGTTATGATTGCCGACATAACAGTAAAGAATTAGCGCAGATTGTAGCAGATATTTTTTCTGCAAATGGGATAGACGTATTTCTTTTTTCTGATCTTCGTGCTACTCCCGAAGTGTCATTTGTCGTACGGCATTTGGCATGCCAATGCGGGGTTGTTCTTACTGCGTCTCACAATCCTCCAGAGTATAACGGCTATAAAGTGTATTGGCAAGATGGTGGGCAAATTGTACCTCCACAAGACGCAGGTATCATTGCTGCAATCAACAAAACGCAATATCAAGATATAAATTTTGATGCGCAACCAAATCGTATCGATACAATAGACACAGCGGTTGACGAGGCTTTTCAAAAGGCTTCTGTTGAGGTTGGACGTATTGGCAATGGAAATCGAAACGAACTCAAAATCGTATTTACCTCTTTGCACGGAACTTCTATAACCGCTATTCCTCAGGTACTCAAAGCTGCAGGGTACGATAAGGTTACCATTATTGAAGAGCAAGCAATTCCAGATGGTGATTTTCCGACGGTAAAATCTCCAAATCCTGAAGAACCCGAAGCACTACAGATGGCGATGCAAAAAGCCAATGAAATTGACGCAGATATTGTTATTGGCACAGATCCAGATGCCGACAGACTGGGCATTGCAGTGCGCAACGAAATCAACGAATTAGAG
>DLPY01000078.1 GCA_002478685.1 Flavobacteriaceae bacterium UBA7446 | reverse complement strand
ATTGTTGGACTAATGGGCATGGCTACCTTTACCAAAAATAAGCAAAAAGTAAAAAGTGAATTTGAAGCACTTTCGGCATTTTACAGCGAATGGAAGGTAAAAAAATCACTTACAGTTTTGTCTATGGGTATGAGTAATGACTACGCAGTTGCTATTGCTGCAGGAAGTAACATGATTCGTGTTGGAAGTCTTATTTTTGGACGTAGAAATTAAGGCATGTATGCAGTAGTTGATGTAGAAACCACAGGCGGGAAATACAATGAGGAAGGGATTACAGAAGTTGCTATTTACAAATTTGATGGCAATGAGATTGTAGATCAATTTATAAGCCTTATAAACCCAGAGCGGCCCATTCAACCGTTTGTGGTAAATCTCACCGGAATAAATGAAAAAATGTTGCGAAATGCACCCAAGTTTTATGAAATAGCCAAACGCGTCGTAGAAATTACTGAAGATTGTACTATAGTAGCACACAATGCAAGCTTCGACTATCGCATGCTTTGCACTGAATTCAATAGATTGGGGTATACATATCAAAGACAAACCCTATGTACAGTTGCACTTGCCAAGAAATTAATTCCCGAGCAGGCTTCATATAAATTAGGCAGGCTTGTACGGTCTTTAGGAATTCCATTAAGCGATCGTCACCGTGCGGCTGGGGATGCCCGTGCTACTGTTAAGCTCCTTAAATTATTATTAGACAAAGACACCGAAAAAAACATTATCAAAGAAGTGCTACGCACTAAAGAGCAAGATCAGCTTAAGCAAAAGTTTTTGCACTTGGTTGAGCAGGTCAAGCCAGTTACGGGAGTCTATTACCTTCACAACCAACTAGGAGATGTAATCTATATTGGTAAAAGTACCAATATGCGAAAACGTGTTAATCAGCACTTTACAGGCAAAAGCCGTAAGTCATTAAAAATTCAGTTGGAAACACATAGTGTTAGTACCGAAGAAACTGGAAATGAACTTATTGCCATGCTAAAAGAAGTGGAAGAAATCCAACTCCACAAGCCCAAACATAACAGAGTACATAAAAACGATCAAATTCGTTTTGGGCTAGAAAGTGGTATTACGAGCATGGGTTATCAATTTTTGCGCATTGTTCATGCGCAAGATAACATCAATTATGTGACTACATTTAGAAATTTAAATAATGCACGAAAAACATTATATTTTTTTGCGCAGAAATATACACTTTGTTTAAAATTTGTAGGATTAGAATCTCCTAAAAATGGATGTTCTCAAGAATCAATTAATCAATGTATGGGTGCTTGCATAGAAAAGGAAAACACGGAGCAATACAACAAACGTGTGCAACAGTGCATAGATAGACTAAGTTTTCAATCACCCAATATGCTATTGATAGACAAAGGACGCACTCACGATGAACGAAGTGTAATCCTAATTCAAGACAATTCATATAAAGGGTTTGGGTATGTCAGTCTAAATTATCAAATCACAAATATTGATATGATTAACACTATCATCACTCCCATGAAAAACTCACGGGCGGCACATCATATTATACAGCAGTTTGTGCGAAAAAACAAAGTAAAAGAAATTATTCATCTCGATGCAGCGCCCTAAACTAATTACTATCTCTGGTCCAACTGCAATTGGTAAAACATCTTTTTCAGTAGAATTAGCAAAACTTTTGGGTTGCCCTATTTTATCTAGTGATGCGCGCCAATTCTATAAGGAAATGGAGATAGGAACTGCCGTGCCTACAGCTGAAGAACGACAGGGTGTCACCCATCATTTTATTCAACACAAAAGTATTCATAAACCTTATTCCGTTGGGGATTTTGAGAAAGATGCCGTTGCATTGCTTGATACCATATTTAAGAGCTCTGATGTAGCCGTTTTGGTTGGCGGCTCAAACCTATACACAGACGCAGTGGTTCGTAGATTAGATGATTTTCCTGATGTACCGAATGACATTTCATTGATGTGGCAAAAAGCATATGAGGCAAAGGGATTAACGCATTTACAAAACGAACTAAAACGCTTAGATCCTGCATATTATAATGTTGTAGATTTACAAAATCATGTAAGGTTATTACGTGCGTTGGGCGTTTGTACTGTATCTAAAAAGCCCTACTCCTCATTTTTAGGACAACCCAAAAAAGAACGCTCATTTGATGTAATTTCCATTGAATTAACCATGCCTAGAGAAGAATTGTATGAGCGAATTAATGCTCGTGTAGATACTATGGTTGCAAAGGGATTAGTGGAAGAGGCAAAAGAGCTTTTACCATACAAAGAGTTAAATGCATTACAAACTGTTGGATACCGAGAATTATTCCCATACTTTGATGGAGAAGTCTCGTTGATGGAATGCGTAGATAACATCAAAAAGAATACAAGACGGTTTGCCAAAAGACAACTGACATGGCTTCGAAACCATCCTGTCAAGTATAAATTACCACATAACACAGCTGTTAGCGGGGGGTTACTTGATGTTTTAGGACTTAAAAAAACTATTTAAATTTTTCTGAATACGACCTTCAACATCTATAAGATCAGCTTTTTGAAAGGGATTGCCTGTAATATGTTCGTATAACTCAATGTAACGTGCTGAAACAGATTCAATATAGGTATCGGGCATTTGTGGTAATTGTTGTCCAGGTTTGCCTTGAAATCCATGTTGGATTAACCAACGGCGGACAAATTCTTTCGACAATTGGCGTTGTGGTTCGCCCTTGGCTTGACGCTCTTCATAACCTTCTGCATAAAAATAACGCGAAGAATCTGGAGTGTGAATCTCATCAATCAACACAATAGTTCCATCGGAATCTTTACCAAATTCATACTTGGTATCCATCAAAATTAAGCCTTGTGCAGCGGCCATTTTCGTGCCACGAGTAAATAACGCACGGGTGTAACTAGCAAGCAACTGGTATTCCTGAGCACTAACAACACCTCTTTCAATAAGTTCTTCTGGGCTAATATCCTCATCATGATCTCCTTGTTCAGCTTTGGTTGAAGGAGTAATAATTGGCTCTGGGAAAGCATCATTTTCATGCATCCCATCAGGCATAGGCGCACCGCACAATGTACGTTTTCCTAAGGCATATTCTCTAGCAGCATGTCCTGCTAAGTATCCGCGAATAACCATTTCAACTTTTATTGGCTTGCAAGCTTTTCCCACCGAAACATTCGGGTCGGGAGTGGCAATAAGCCAATTTGGAACAATATCAGCAGTAGCCGCCAACATATGCGCAGCAATTTGATTTAAAATCTGTCCTTTATAGGGAATTCCTTTTGGCATAACCACATCAAACGCGGAAAGGCGATCAGTGACTACCATCACTAATTTGTCGTTTTCCAACGTATAGACCTCACGTACTTTTCCTTTATACTTGTCTTTTAGCCCCTTTAGGTGCAAATTAGACTGCATGAGTGTTTGCATGAGCATCAATTATGGTGTTCAGTTTGTTTATAGGCTTCTATGACTTTCTTAACCAAACGG
>DLPY01000003.1:5956-32405 GCA_002478685.1 Flavobacteriaceae bacterium UBA7446 | reverse complement strand
GGGGTTCGGCTGCTGTAGGAACAATGGATGCCAATCTAGCCGATTCCGCCAATATTACTGTAAACGGCGCTATTTCGACTGTAGGTTTTGGCGCCATTGACCAATCACCAAACCAAAGAAGCCAAGATGACATCCGATCATATGGTGTAACCACAAGTGTAAACGCAGGAATGTTATTCCCTAAAAAATGGGGATTTATACTGCCTTTGAGTTATAGCTACAATCAGGAAGTTATTACGCCAAAATATGATCCATATTACAGAGATATTGAGCTTCAAGACCGTTTGGATACTGCCACACGAGAATCGCAACGCGATTCTATTCGCGACCAAGCGATTACCGTTTCAAAACTCAAAAGTATCAATCTCATTGGTGTGCGCAAACAGCGTAGCGCTGAAGCCAAACAAGATTTCTTTGATATTGAAAATTTAGATTTTTCCTATTCGTATAATGAGGAAAAACGAAGCGATTTTGAAATTGAGGATTACGCCTACAAAAATGTGCGTTTAGGTGCTGGCTACAATTATTCGTTTAAGCCATTGTCCATAAAACCATTAGGGAAAGTGCAAGCGATATCTACTAAAAAATACTTGCGTTGGCTTTCAGAAATCAACCTGAACCTAATGCCGAGCTCCATAACCCTTGGTGCTAATATTAACCGAACTTTCCAAAGTCAACGATTTCGTCAGGTATATTTGGAAGGGGTAAATACGTCTAAACAAATTGCTTTGCCCGATTTGCAACAACGCAACTATTTGTTTGATTGGCTCTTTACCTTGAACCACAACTTAACAAACTCTCTTCGCTTAGACTTTTCTGCTTCAAGCCGAAATATCGTACGAAACTACCTCGAAGATGGTCCTGCTGGAACCACTCGGGTCAATACCAAACTTGACATTTGGGATGGACTTTGGGACATGGGACAAATGGATCGTTTTGATCAATCTGTGGGAGCAACCTACCAAGTCCCGTTTAAATTTATCCCTGTACTTTCGTTTTTGGATGGAACATATTCATACAATGGAAACTTTAATTGGCAACGTGGTGCAACATCGTTGGCAAACGTTGTAGATCAAAATAATAATACACTTGGTATTGTGCATACGCTACAAAACGCTAACACAATTCAGTGGAACGGAATTGCCAATATGCGTAGCTTGTATTCGACTCTTGGCTTAAAAAAGAAAACAGGTAATTCCGCTAAAAAGAAACCGGGTGTAAAATTTACGAACACCCTTGTGGGATTAATTACAGCACTTGAACGTGTACAATTCACATATAGCGAAAGCAACGGAACAGTGCTTCCGGGCTACACGCAAAACATTGGGTTTTTGGGCACTTCAAACCCTGGATTTGAGTTTGCTGTGGGACGTCAAAAAGACATTCGATTTGAGGCAGCCAAACGCGGTTGGCTTACTGAATTCCCAAATTTTAATCAAGCGTACACATCGGTACACAATACCGAAATGAGTTACAATGCGGAGATAGGCTTATTACAAGGATTAAAGCTCGACTTAACAGGAAACCGAAATTATTCCGAAAATGCTTCTGAAAACTTCAGCGTGGTTAACGGAGCCTATACTGCTCTTTCGCCACGATTGTTTGGGAACTTTGAAATTTCAACCATTATGCTTAAAACGGCATTCAGCGGAAATGGGTTAAACTCTCAGGCTTTTGAAGACCTCAAAACAAATCGCTTGACCATTGCGCAACGTTTGGCAACGGCTCGAGGTATTCCCTTGGGGGATGTAGATGCCGATGGCTTTCCAAGGGGCTTTGGTAAAAACAATCAAGCGGTGCTTATTCCTGCGTTTTTAGCAGCCTATGTTGGCACTGATCCCAAATCTGTAAGCATGGAGGCTAAACGTTCAGTTCCATTGCCAAATTGGAACTTACAATATAGCGGGCTTATGCGCCTTAAGTCGTTTAAAAAACGCTTTAACCGATTTGCTATAGCGCACGGTTATCGTGCTAGCCATACGCTAAACGCTTTTACAACAAACCTAGAATATCAACCTAGTTCCACCGATCAATCGGGGAATTTCATGAACGAAATTTTATACACCAATGTGAATTTGGTGGAGCAATTCAATCCGCTTATTAAGGTAGATTTTGAACTTAAAAACAGCTTACAGCTTTCGGCTGAGGTACGAAAAGACCGTGCGCTATCACTATCGTTAGATAACAATTTACTTACCGAAACTTCTGGCAATGAGTGGATTGTAGGAATGGGGTATCGTATTAAAAATGTGAAATTCAAAACCAATATTGGCGGAAAGTCAACCAACTTAAAAGGAGACATTAACATAAAGGGTGATTTATCAGTGCGGGATAACATTACACTCATCCGAAATTTAGATGTACTTAGCGACCAAGTGACCGCAGGACAACGTTTGTGGTCACTGAAAGTCTCTGCTGATTATGCACTTTCTCGCAATTTTACAGCCTTGTTCTTTTACGATCACGCATTTTCAAAATTTGCTATTTCTACCGCCTTTCCACAAACCAATATTCGTTCTGGAATTACGCTGCGTTACAATTTTGGAAATTAGTAGGTTTTTACATTACATTTAACTAAAAATTCTGATATGAATATTCCAAAAGATTTAAAATATACACACGACCACGAGTGGGTGCGTATTGAGGGCGATGAGGCAACGGTTGGAATCACTGATTTTGCACAAAACGAGTTGGGTGACATTGTGTATGTAGAGGTTGAAACAGAGGGTGAGATGCTTGCCAAAGAAGCGGTTTTTGGAACTGTTGAGGCCGTAAAAACAGTATCTGACTTGTTTCAGCCACTTTCAGGGGAAATTATTGCAGTTAATGACCAATTAGAGGATACGCCAGAACTTGTTAATGACGACCCGTATGGTGAAGGGTGGATTGTGAAAATTAAATTAAGCGATGCTTCTGAAATTGATGAACTACTTTCCAACGCAAGCTATCAAGCTGTCATTTCGTGATGTGAAATGACACAAATAGATTTATTTAATTTTAATATTAAAATTATTATTTTAGCCCTAAGCTAAAAAATTCAAATGCAACCAAAGAAAAATCCTAAAGTTGATTTAAGAAAAAACAGTAATCTGTATTTTGCCATTGGACTCTGTGCAGTTTTGTTCATTGCTTGGCAAAGTATCGAGTGGAAAACATATGACAAATCTAATTATGGCTACGAGGCTCTTGACGTTGAAGATGATAACGATGAGGAAGTGCCGCTGACAGAACAGCTTAAAACACCGCCACCACCGCCACCACCTCCAGCACCTGAAATTATTGAAGTGGTAGAAGACGAAGAGGAGGTTGAGGAAACCGTGATTGAGTCTACCGAAACCACACAAGAGGAAATTATTGAAGAAGTGGAGGTACTAGAAGAGGAACTAGACGTTGACGTGCCTTTTGCCATCATTGAAGATGTTCCGCTTTTCCCAGGTTGTGAACGTGTCAAAAAATCAGAACGCAGAAAGTGCTTTCAAGATAAGATTCAACGACATATTGCTAAAAATTTCCGTTATCCCGAAATTGCCCAAGAGATGGGTGTTCAGGGACGTGTATATGTACAGTTTGTAATTGCCAAAGATGGCTCTATTACAAGCATTCGCACTAGAGGTCCAGATAAAAACTTAGAGAAAGAAGCCAACCGAATTATTTCAAAGCTTCCAAGAATGACACCAGGAAAACAACGCGGACGTCCTGTACGAGTGCCGTTTAGCATTCCCATAACTTTCCGTCTGCAGTAAGCCGCCGTTACGTATAAGTATTTGTTTTGAACCATTAGCATTGCGCAAGCAGCTTTTGTATAGTATCTTTGCAACCTAAACGCACAAGTGTATTATGCTTGCAGACACCCAAAAATCGCCTACACTTTCGCTTATTACAAAAGATGTGCTACTGCTTACCAAAGCACGTCTTACGCTAAGTGTGGTATTTTCTTCCATGGCGGGGTATTTGTTGGCGGTACCATCACCCAATATGTGGCACTTATTGCTGCTTTCGGTTGGAGGGTATGGCTTGGCAGGGGCTTCAAATGTGTTTAACCAAATCATTGAAAAAGAAATTGATGCTAAAATGATTCGCACCCAAAACCGACCCATTCCCGCAGGAAGGATGTCGGTTCCAGTAGCTTTTGGCATTGCAGTGATGCTACTCGTTTTGGGACTTACTGTTTTGTATTTTCTCAACCCCAAGACTGCCATGTTTGGGGCTATTTCGGTTTTTTTATACACCTGTGCCTACACTCCCCTTAAGACCATAACACCACTTTCGGTATTTGTTGGCGCTATTCCTGGAGCTATACCTTTTATGTTAGGTTGGGTGTCTGCAACAGGTAGTTTTGGTTTGGAACCAGGGATTTTGTTTATGATTCAGTTTTTTTGGCAGTTTCCTCATTTTTGGGCAATTGGATGGATGATGCACGACGATTATCAAAAAGCGGGAATCAATATGTTACCCACTGGGAAACCAGACAATGCCACCGCACTACAGATTATTTTGTATACCCTTTGGACGATTGTGATTTCCATAGTTCCAGTGTTTGGCATCAGCGGAGCATTGCAGCTTTCAGTAGTGTGGGCAACTGCGGTTGCCGCAGTTGGATTGGTGTTCTTATGGGCAGGATTACGTTTATATAAAAATCATTCCATAGCCAATGCCAAAAAATTAATGTTTGTGAGTATTGTGTATATTACTGCAATACAATGGATTTACGTTATAGATAAATTTATATAGATGAGTTTTCACCCTTCTCTTTTAACGCCTCAGGCAAAAGCTAAAAAAATGATGCTTTGGTTTTCCATGATCAGTATGACCATGATGTTTGCTGGACTAACAAGTGCCTACGTAGTGAGTAAAGCGCGCCCGGATTGGCTTATAGATTTTGCACTTCCCGCAGCATTTCACCTTAGTACTTTGGTTATCTTGGTTAGTAGTTTTACCTTTTGGATGGCATTTAAAATGCTAAAGGCGGATAATGCCAAAGGCGTTACACTTTATACACTTATTACCTTAGCCTTGGCGGTAGTGTTTTCCATAAGCCAGTGGGTTGGTTTTAGCAGTATTGTAGCAGACGGCTACTATTTTACAGGAGCAGAAAGCACCGTAACCACATCGTTTTTGTATGTACTCGTCATCACTCACTTCGCACACCTAATTGGAGGTATTATAGTGCTTTTGGTGGTGCTTGTGCGCCACTTAAAAGAGGTTTATCAGAGTAAACCATTAGGTTTTGTGTTGGCACATACCTTTTGGCATTTTCTAGGCTTTTTATGGCTCTATTTATTTGTGTTCTTATTCTTTTTAAGATAAAGTTTAATACGTAATTTTACACTCAATTTAACCGATATCCACACATGCAAGCAACAACTAACATAGTAGAAAACGAGAATGTCTGGGACGGAGGAAACAAGCCACTGAATGCATCTTATGGTAAAATGATGATGTGGTTTTTCATTGTATCAGATGCCCTAACTTTTTCTGGTTTTCTTGTCGCTTATGGCTTTTCTCGCTTTAAAAACATTGATTCATGGCCTATTGCCGATGAAGTATTTTATCACTTCCCCTTTTTACATGGGGTTAATGCACCGATGTATTATGTAGCATTGATGACGTTTATCCTTATTTTCTCGTCGGTAACTATGGTTCTTGCAGTAGACGCGGGTCATAAAATGCAGAAAAACAAAGTTGCTGTATATATGCTGCTTACCATTCTTGGTGGAGCAGTATTTGTAGGCTCTCAGGCTTGGGAGTGGAAAAACTTTATCAAAGGTGAATATGGTGCGGTAGAAACCAAAGGGGGACAAATTTTGCAGTTTGTTTCTGCTGATTCTGGAGAGCGAGTAGCACTTTCTTATTTTGCAACTACGCAACCAACAGACCGTTCCCAACATTCTGCCTATAACGGACTTTGGTATGTTGACGAAGCCACACTTCTAACATACACGGTAGCAGAGGTGCAACAAGGCTTTTTGGCAAATCCTGATTTGCGTATTAAAACCGAAATGATTGATGCCGGAACAGGCCATAAAATTGTTTTAGACCGAGCAGCTTCCGAGGCAAAACTTTCTCAAGCAGTAAATGTGGTGGAAGGCGCAAATTTGATTCGAAATGAATATGGAAATCGTCTCTTTGCAGACTTCTTCTTTTTCATCACAGGCTTTCACGGCTTTCACGTTTTTTCAGGTGTAGTTATTAACGGGATTATCTTTTTTAATGTGCTGTTAGGCACTTATGAAAGGCGAGGACATTACGAAATGGTTGAAAAAGTTGGACTGTACTGGCACTTTGTAGACCTTGTTTGGGTTTTTGTATTTACCTTCTTTTATCTTGTATAGCATGGCACATAAACTTTCTATTTTCCGCGGACTTATAACTTTCAAATCTAATGTACAAAAAATTTGGGGTGTACTCATTTTTCTTTCAATCGTAACTGCTATCGAAGTGGCACTTGGTATCATCAAGCCCGCCTTTTTACTTACGCCTGTGTTTGGCATGAAAGGACTAAACTGGATATTTATCGTTTTAACGATTGTAAAAGCGTATTATATTGCATGGGACTTTATGCACTTGCGTGACGAAAAGCGCAGCTTTACCTCGTCTATCGTGTTGCCGCTTTTAATTCTTATTCCGTACCTAATTTTTATTCTACTTGTCGAAGCCGACTACATTTACAACATTATGTTTGACGGATTTGTAAGCTGGAATTTTTAATCAGCACATGAAAAAACACATTGTTTTAGCAATACTTTTTGTTTTTCCGCTAGTGGTGTATTTGTTTTTTGCTTCGGGTGTAAATCACTTTGCTAAGCTTCCTGTACTAACTCAAAATGTTGAGGAAATAGGGGAATATAGCGATGCACAGTTTAAAGATCGCATCACTGTTTTAGGCTTTTTCGGCAATGTTTTGCAAGACAAAAAAGTATTGGCATTAAACCTCAATCAAAAAATCTATAAGCGGTTTTATCAGTTTGCAGACTTTCAATTTTTGATTGCTTTGCCCGAGGGTACAGAGACTCAAGCAGAAAATCTTAAGGCGGAACTCGAAGGTACTACCGGAACCGATATGTCTCGTTGGAATTTTGTTTTTTTGGCACCCGATGATCTTCAGCACATCTTTAGAAGCTTGAATTTACCCTTATCGCTTGATACGAACTTAGCCAATCCATTTGTGTTTATTATTGATAGAGACGCCAATCTTCGCGGCAGAGATGATGATGATTTTTTTGGTTACGATGCGCGTTCTGTTGCCGATATCAATAACAACATGGTGGACGACGTAAAGGTTATTTTGGCGGAATATCGTTTGGCGCTAAAAAAATATAATCAAGTTAGAAAGCCATAAGTATGCGTCGCTATTCTTACATTGCTGTTGCATTTATTGTTTTGGTGTTTGGTATCATTTTCGTTCCCCGCATCATCGACCGTTTTCAACAGTCCAATTTGGTAGACAACAACAGATTGAGCGCACCTGCGGCACTATCTTTTATTAAACTTAATGGTGAGGCAAAGCGCGTCCCAGATTTTGTGTTTACCAATCAAGATGGACGCTTGATTTCCAACGAAGATTATTTGGGCAAAGTGTATGTCATTGAATTTTTCTTTACTACCTGTCCTACAATATGTCCAATAATGAATGCCAATATGAAACGTTTAGAGGAGGCGTTTGGAAATCGGGATGATTTTGGCATTGCTTCGTTTACTATTGATCCTGAAAAAGATACGCCCGAGCAACTTAAACGTTACGCTGAAAATTTGGGTGTTTTTAGCCAAAATTGGCATTTCCTTACTGGTGATGCAGATACCATTTATAGTTTGGCAAATTCTGGATTTAATATTTTTGCAGGAATTAATCCAAATATAGCAGGTGGATTTGAACATCAAGGATATTTTGCCTTAGTGGATCAAAATGGTTACCTTCGTTCGAGAAAAGATTCCTTCGGTAATCCAATTGTCTACTACTTAGGTCTAACCGAATCTGAACTTGATATACAGGGCACAGATATGCTATTGAAGGATATTCAAAAATTGCTACATAATGAATAATAAATCATTAAAAAGGTATAACGCAATTATAATTACTGTTTCTATTGTAATTCCGATAGTGGTTGCAGTGTTATTTACCATTCGTATTCCTAATGTTGCACCACTAGATATGCTTCCACCAATCTATGCTACTATAAATGGTATTACAGCTATCTTGTTGGTGCTTGCTGTTGTGCAAATCAAACAAGGTAACCGAAAAGTTCATGAAAGACTGATGAAAATCAATATCTTTTTATCACTGCTTTTTTTGCTGATGTATATTGCCTATCATATCACATCAGACTCTACTCCTTACGGAGGACAAGGGTTTATTAGATATGTGTATTTCTTTATACTGATAACGCACATTTTACTTTCTGTTGCACTAATTCCGTTGGTGTTGTTCACGTACAAACATGCTGTGCTTCGTGATTTTAAGGCACACAAACGCCTCTCAAAAGTAACATTTCCTATTTGGCTTTATGTTGCTGTTACAGGAGTTATTGTGTATTTGATGATAGTACCTTATTACGCTTAATTTGTCCGTCTTAACATCACTTTTTTATGGTCTTTTGGGATTGCAGTGCGCTATGTGCCGCGCAGTTTTAGAAACTGGTGCTGATGCCGAAACCGCCAAAAGCTTAAACGATGGTATTGTGTATTTGATGGTGATACCCTACATACTTGTTGCTGTTGTCGGCTATGCTGTATATCGACAGTTCTACAAAAAAAAATAAGTTTGTAACATATTTATTAATGGATCGTTAAATGTGAACAGGGATGTAGTTAACCTAATATCTTTCCAGTGATAAATATAAAAGAATTGCACAAGTCCTATGCTATGGGACGAAGTACGCTTCATGTATTAAAGGGTATAAGTTTTGACGTTCAACAAGGCGAAATGGTTGCCATTATGGGATCTTCGGGATCTGGCAAATCTACATTACTTAATATTTTGGGCATGTTGGACGTTGCGGACTCTGGCTCCTATACTTTAGATAAAGAGCCTATCAAAAACCTTGACGAAACGAAAGCTGCCATTTACCGCAACAAGTTTTTGGGATTTGTATTTCAGTCCTTCAACTTGATTTCGTACAAAACAGCACTTGAGAATGTGATGCTTCCGCTGTACTATCAAAAGATTGGACGTAAAGATCGTCAAGAGCGTGCACAAAAATTTTTGGAAAAGGTTGGGTTAGGCCCATGGGCAACACATCACCCTAACGAACTTTCAGGCGGGCAAAAACAGCGTGTTGCCATTGCGCGTGCACTGGTATCAGAGCCTAAAGTATTGTTAGCCGATGAACCCACTGGAGCGTTAGACTCCAAAACTTCTTACGAGCTTATGGATGTGTTACAAACAATTAACGACACAGGAATTACGCTGCTTATTGTAACGCACGAAAAAGATATTGCTAATATGTGCAAACGCATTGTGCATTTGCGTGACGGCGTGATTGTGGAAGACAAAAAGATCAAACAAGTTAGAGCCAATTCGTATGTTAAATAGAGACCGTTGGCAAGAAATGTTTTATACCCTACGCAAGAACAAATTGCGCGCAATACTATCAGGGTTTACTATAGCTATGGGTATTTTCATTTTTGTTTTGCTTTTTGGGTTTGGCAACGGACTTAAAAATTCTTTTGAGCAATTTTTTTTAGATGATTCAACCAATACAGTTTTTTTGTATCCCGGGCAAACTGAAAAACCATATCGTGGATTTAAAGCCAAGCGCCGCATTATTTTCAAAAATGACGACTTGACCGATATTCAACAAAACTTTCCTTTTTTCATTGATTACATCACGCCACAGATTAGCCGAGGCGCACTTGTAAAGCGAGGCAAGGAGAGTAACAACTACACCATTAGAGCAGTTGCACCAGGTCATCAATATGCCGAAAAAACAATCATTACCAATGGACGTTATATCAACGAGGCGGACGTGCAAAACAAAACCAAATTTGCTACCATTGGCAGATTAGTAGAAAAAGATTTATTTGGAAACAAGCCTTCTTTAGGAGAGCAGATTGATGTTGGAGGGGTATCTTTCAAAGTAGTTGGCGTATTTAAAGATGAGGGCGGCGATAATGAAGAACGCCTTATTTATATTCCATATACCACGAGACAACGCCTAGAAAAAAGTAACGATCGCATTGACCAAATCATTGTAGCGTTTCGTCCTGAATTGGGTTACGCTGGCGCAATGGCACTAGAAAAGAAATTGAATAGTTTTATGCGCAAAAAACACAATATCGCGCCTAACGATCGTAGTGGAATTTATGTTCGCAATGTTGCTTCCGACCTAAAAGAAACCCAAAAGTTTGCCAGTGTACTACAACTCATTGTAACTTTTGTGGGATTAGGAACTTTATTAGCAGGCATTATTGGCATTTCCAATATCATGGTTTTTGTGGTAAAAGAGCGCACCAAGGAGTTGGGTATTCGCAAAGCGATTGGCGCAACACCCAAATCAGTGGTGGGCATGATTTTACACGAATCGGTTTTTATTACCACTATTGCGGGCTACATAGGGTTGTTGACAGGAGTGGGGACCCTTGCACTAATCGGCGATTCCCTGGAAGAATTTTTTATCATTAACCCATATATTAGCACCAGCACTGCCGTTATTGCAACGCTTATTTTAATCCTTTTTGGCGCAGTAGCGGGATATATTCCCGCACGACGTGCCGCCAAAATCAAACCTATAATTGCCTTAAGAGACGAATAATGTTTAAAATTCTTTTTGATAGAGACACTTGGCAAGAAATTTTTGGATCAATTCAAAAAAATAAACTGCGTACTGCCGTTACCGTGATTGGGGTGTTATGGGGAATATTTATCTACATTACCCTTTCGGGAGCATCTAAGGGATTAGATAATGGATTTGAACGTCAATTTGAAGAGGTTGCCATTAACTCCCTTTTTGTTTGGGCGCAACGCACTAGCATTCCATACGACGGGTTTCGAACAGGACGCAATATGCAACTTAAATTAGACGACCAAAACTATTTGATGCAGCGTGTGCCTCAACTTCAGTACGTGGCTCCACGAATTGCGCGTGGGGTTTTTGGCGGAAATGGCTCGTCTGTAAAAAGGGGTGGAAAAAGTGGTGACTATGCTGTATATGGTGATTTTCCAATTTTGGTAAAAATTGCTGCAAAAGATATTTTTGATGGCGGACGCTTTATCAACCAAGCCGATATTGATAACCAACGAAAAGTGTGTGTGATTGGCGAGCGCACCCAAATGGAACTTTTTGAAAAGAGCGAAGACCCGATTGGAAACTACGTTCAGATGGACGATATGTTTTTTCAAGTGATAGGTGTACACAAATTTTCGGGAGGGGGTGGATTTGAAAGCGATAGCGACATTTTTATCCCCTTTACTACCTTCAAAAAACTATACAACACAGGAGATAATGTAGATTGGTTTGCCATGGCGGCTTACGACGATGCCGATGTAGTTGCTGTTGAAAAGGATATTAAAGCCGCACTCAAAGTAAAACACCGTGTACACCCCGATGATGAACGTGCTTTTGGTAGCTTTAACTTGGGTGAAGTGTTTAACAGGGTAAAAGGCTTTTCAAGCGGGATGAATATCTTATCTGTTGTGGTGGGAATTGCTACCATTTTGGCAGGGGTCATTGGTATTGGAAATATCCTATTAATATCGGTACGTGAGCGCACCAAAGAGCTAGGCATACGTCGTGCGTTGGGTGCCACCCCTAAAGAGGTGCGAATGCAAATCCTTATTGAATCCGTTTTTTTAACGCTTATCGCAGGAATTTTGGGTATTATTTTAGGGGCTTTTGTTTTAGCAATCATCAATATTATGACTTCTGACAACTCTAGCCTTCCCTACACCAATCCAACTGTCCCCATTAAATTTATTTTAGGTGCTTTGGGGCTTATGGTTGGATTGGGTACGCTAATCGGACTTATCCCTGCGCAACGCGCTGTAAGCATTAAACCCATAGACGCATTAAAAGAAGAATAGTAACGAAAACCCATACAAATGAAAAAAATCACCAAATATGTTCTAATCACACTACTTGTTTTTGGCGTGCTTTTTTCGGCGGCGTATTTTGCCAAAACCAACAGTAAATCGGCAATAACATACAAAACCGAAAAGCTATTTACTACTACTATTGAAAAAGAAACCGTGATTACGGGAAAGGTGGTTCCTGAGGATGAAGTGGAGGTAAAGCCACAAATTGGCGGAATCATCGACCGTATTTTTGTGGAAGAAGGTGACCGAGTAACCACAGGCGACCTTATTGCACGTATTAAAGTAGTTCCGAACGAGCAAAATCTTAATTCAGCAAAAGGGCGTGTGAAAAAAGCGCAAATTGCCCTTGCGACACGCAAAAAAGATTTTGATCGCAATAAATCGCTTTACGAAAAAGGAATCATTTCCAACGCAGACTATATTGCCAACGAGCTTTTGTACAACCAGGCACGTCAAGATGTGTTAAATGCTGAAAGTGATTTAAAAATTATTAGAGAAGGCTCAATTGGAGGTTCAAATGCTGCCAATACTGATATCCGGGCAACCGTTCCCGGAACGGTTTTGGAAATTCCAGTAAAAGAGGGTGATCAAGTCATTGAATCTAACAGCTTTAATGCAGGAACTACCATTGCGGCTATCGCCGATTTGGGTAAGATGATTTTTGAAGGAAAAGTGGATGAAGCAGAGGTGGCTTCTTTGCGTGTGGGAACGCCACTAAAAGTGAGTTTAGGCGCCATTGAGGACCAAGAACTAGAAGCCTCGTTAAAGTTTATTGCCCCGAAAGGAACAGAAGAACAAGGTGCAGTTCAGTTTAAAATCGAAGCGGATATGATGCTAAATGACAGTATTTTTGTACGTGCAGGTTATAGTGCAAATGCTTCTATTGTTTTGGGCCGTAAAGATAATGTTTTGGCACTTCGCGAAGCACTAATACAGTTTGACCGAAAAACTCAAGACCCATATGTTGAAGTAATGACTGGCGATCAGAAATTTAAACGTCGTGAGGTAAAACTTGGTATTTCAGACGGGGTAAACGTGGAAATTACTGAAGGTATTTCTGAAGACGATCAGGTAAAGGTGTGGAATCGCACTGAAGAACGTGACGAGGATAACGAAAATGACCAAGACGATGCGTAGAATTTTATTATTTTTCGTAACAATACAGGTGTTGTTTGGCTACAGCCAAAAAGGCGAGAAAGCAGTACCTTGGACGTTGGAAGCCGCTGTGGAGCGTGCCGTAAAAAACAACTTGCAAATTCGGCAAGCCTATTTGGATGTCATTGAAGCCGAAACCTTTAAAAGCCAAGCAGTGGGGAACTTTTTACCTTCCTTAAATCTTTCCATGGCACATTCGTGGAATGTGGGACTCAACCGAAATCTAACTACCAATGTATTTGAAGACATGACCAATCAGTTTTCGAGTGGTTCGGTGGATATGGGTGTGAGTATTTACAACGGCAAGCGTAACATTTACCAACTGCTAAGTGCTAACTTGAGCGTTTTGGCACGTCAATATCAGCTAGAAGACATGAAGGAAGATGTGATGCTTCTGGTGGTCAATGGGTATTTACAAGTCTTGTTTAACAAAGAAAATTTGGCAGTGCAAAACAACCAACTTTTGGTTGCCAAAACTGAATTAGAACAGACCGAAGCATTGGTAGATGCTGGTGCATTGCCCAGAGGCGAATTGTACGAATTCCAAGCCACATTGGCTACGCAGGAGCAGCAAGTGGTTTCGGCGAAAAATGACTATGAAATAGCACGCATTTCATTGGCGCAACTTTTACTTTTAGACGATTTTGAACAATTTTCCATTGCCGATTCGGATTACGATATGGTTGCCACGGTTATTTTGGATAAAACACCACAAGAATTGTACGACAAAGCGGAATCGTCTCGAAACGATATTATGTTTGCCAAAACCAATGTAGAAATCGCAGAGGCAAATCTAAAAATCGCCAAAGCGGCTTATCAGCCGAGCCTGGCAGGGTTCTACAGTTATAGTTCACGGATTTCGTATGCAGATATTTTAGTGCCTACTGGCGCTGTAACACAAGTTCCCATTGGCACGGTTGCCCAAACGGGACAAACTGTGGTGGTTCCACAAGCACAAACGACAATTGCTTCGCATTTGCCTATAAGGGAACAGCTAAGACAAAACGATGGGCATAATTTTGGTGTGAGCCTGCGTATTCCCGTGCTGAACGGTCTTTCGGTAAAAAATAATGTGCGCCGTAATAAGGTTAATGTAGAGCGCTCATCCACGGTATTGACCCAGCAGAAACAAGATTTGGAGCGTACTATTTACCAGTCTTATGCAGACGCCAAAGGAGGTATAAAAGCCTATGAGGCTGCCCAAAAAACCACACAAGCCCGAAATGAAGCCTATAAGTATGCATTAGACCGATTTAATGAAGGCGCGGCTACTTCCTTGCAATTTTCGCAAGCCAAACAACGCTACGACGCTGCCGTTTCGGCGGAGCTACGCGCCAAGTTTGATGCTATTTTTCGCATTAAAATTTTGGAATTCTATTTTGGCATTCCGCTAACGCTCTAAAGTAGTATTTTTGCCGTATGGCAATGCTGCTGCACATAGAAACCTCCACGGAACAATGCTCTGTGGCACTTAGCGATAACACAAAACTATTGGTGCACAAATCTCTTTTGGAAGACGGATTTAAACACGCTGCCAAACTGCATGTGTTTATTGATGAAGTCCTTCAAGAAGCCAATATTTCCCCAACCGAATTAGATGCCGTTGCTGTGAGTGCTGGACCTGGCTCGTTTACGGGATTGCGTATTGGTAGCGTTGCTGCCAAAGGCTTGTGCTTTGCTCTCGATATTCCGCTGATTACAATACCTACCTTACAGCTTTTAGCCGCGCCGCATTGGCAACACAGCAAAGTGGTTGCGCTTTTAGACGCCCGCCGCGATGAGGTATATACCGCAACGTATGACACAGGGGGTAATGAACTGACTAAAACACAAGCCCATATTTTAACCGAAACTTCTTTTGCGGAACTTGCTCAAGTAACGGCTTGCTTTGTGGGCACGGGTGCCGAAAAAGCCAAAGCCCTGTTGCCCAAAAATGCTAATTGGCACTTTTTGCCAACACACCCCATAGCAACCGCTATGCTGCCCTTAGCAACAGCAGCATTTAAGATAAAAGAATTTACAAACAGCACCAACTTTGCGCCTACCTATATTAAACCCGTACGGATTACGCCTTCTAAAAAAGACACTTTAGGGAGGGTTTAAGCTACCCATTTATAGCCACCACTTGCTCCACTTTTCCGGGCAGCATTTCGCGCATCATGGTTTCAATACCGTTTTTTAGCGTAAACGTAGAAGAAGGACAGCCGCTACATGCGCCTTGCAAGACTACATGTACCGCTTTTGCGGGTTCATCAAAAGATTGAAACACAATATTTCCCCCGTCAGAAGCCACGGCAGGTTTGATGTACTCGTCCAAAATGCGAACAATTTCCTGTTCCGTGGGAGTATAGTCGGTTTGGGTGTGCTCGGGTGTTTCGTTGGCAGAAACAAATGTAGGGGCAAGTATGGGTTTCCCCTCAGCAATATACTCCCTAATAAAGGTGCGTACTTCGTTCACTACTTCTTCCCATGATGTAATCTCGTACTTAGTAACCGACACAAAGTTCTCGTCCATATACACCTCTTTTACAAACGGAAAATGAAACAAAGCTTGCGCCAAGGGTGCTTCTTTGGTGGTATCAATAGAGTTAAATTCAACACTTGTTGGCACCAATTCTTTATTTGCCACAAACTTCATCACGGCAGGGTTTGGCGTACTTTCGGCATATACGCTTGCGGGAGCGGTCTTTTTTTCCTTTAACACTGCTCCGCCATCGGCGAGGTATTTTTCAAGTTGTTCGTGTACTTCGTCTTGCACTTCGTCCCACTCCACAATGGGAAAACGCTCTAGCGTAAGTTGGGTGCTACTAAGCGTTACCGCCTTGACAAACGGCAAATAAAAGAGCTGTTGTGCTAATGGCACTTCAGCAGCTTCTGTCACATTATTAAAGGCATAGGCACAATCTACCAACGGCGTATCGGTGGCAAAAACCAACACATCAGGATTATCGGACGGAAGAATACGAAAACGACTCATACGCTTTTCGTGCAAAAGTACACATTCCTGCGTTTTGCCCTATAGCTTTACCTTCAGATTTTTGTACTTTGCAGGATGCTAATGAAAACAGTTTTAGGATATAGACCAAAATACGGCAAAGATTGTTTTTTTGCTGATAACGCTACGCTTATTGGCGATGTCATAATGGGGGATAATTGTTCGGTTTGGTTTCAGGCGGTGGTGCGAGGCGATGTACATAGTATTCGTATGGGAAATCAGGTGAATATTCAAGACGGAGCGGTCATTCATGCTACCTACAAAACTTCGCCTACCAATATCGGTAACAATGTTTCGGTGGGGCACAACGCCATAGTGCATGGCTGCACTATTCACGACAATGTGTTGGTGGGCATGGGTGCTATTATCATGGACGATGCCGTAGTGGAATCGAATAGTATTATTGCTGCTGGTGCGGTGGTTTCAAAAAACACGGTAGTGCCAGCAGGTTCAGTATTTGCAGGGGTGCCTGCAAAAAAAATTAAAGAAACTTCCCCTGAATTGGTTTCAGGCGAAATTAAGCGTATTGCCAAAAACTACAGCCTTTACGCCAGTTGGTTTCAGGATTAAATTTCGATGTTGCTTACCGAATCTACACCAAATAACTCCCATAATTTTTTTTTGGGCAAAGCGGTGCTAAAATAGGTTGTACCGCTGCCGAAAGTACTTGTGATTTCATGTTTTTCCAAAAGGCGTTCTGTTTGTTTGGCAACGGCATTTCCACAATCAACAATAGTAACCTCTTTGGGCAAAATGCGCTGAAGTGTTTCACGCAAAAATGTATAGTGCGTACAGCCCAAAACCAGATGATCTATGGGTTTTTGTAACATGGGTGCAAGGTCGTGGCGGAGTTGGTTTTCCGCTTCCAAGCTTGTTGCTTTTCCGTTTTCTACCAATTCTACCAATCCGTATCCCACTTGCGAGATTACCTCAATGTTTTCTGCATGGTCTTGTGCAGTTGTTTGGAATAATTCGCTTGAAAGTGTTACTTCGGTAGCCAAAACGCCAACCACACCCGTTTTACTTCCTAAAGCTGCGGGTTTTATGGCGGGTTCTATACCCACAAAAGGCACTGAAAAAGTGCTGCGCAAATGTGAAATGGCGTTAGTAGTTGCGGTATTACACGCCACTATGATGAGCTTACAACCCTGTGCTATAAGCCACGCGCTTATGGCTGCTGACCTTATTTGAATTTCGGATTTTGTGCGTTTGCCGTACGGGGCAAATGCCTGATCAGCAACATATATAACGTCCTCTTTTGGGAGGCGTGCTCGCAGTGCGTTCAATACAGAAAGTCCGCCTACACCCGAATCAAAAACGCCAATAGGAGAATTACGCATGCATAAAAATAAAAAAACTGCTCCGATTAAGAGCAGTTTTTTGATATTGTCTGGAAAAATTCGATTAGATACCCAATGCTTTCTTAACGTCAGGCTCTAGGTCTTTCCCTTCTGACATCAAAAGCGCTCCACCAAGGCTTGCATCAATAACGTAATCGAAACCTTGTGCTTTAGCTACTTCTTGAATTTTAGCACGTGTATTTTCAATGATTGGGCGAAGCAAGTCAGCTTGTTTTTTCTGAATATCTTGTGCTGCCGTTTGACGGAATTGCTGAATGTTTTGCTCCATACCTGACAGCTCTTGCTGACGCGCTTGGTTGGTAACATCGGTTTGGCTTTCAGCTTCTGCAGAATAGCTTTGCAACTTGGTTTGGTACTCCTTAATGGAAGCCTCAATTTCAGTTTGGTAGTCTTTTTCAAGTTTTTGAACTTCCTCCTGAGCAGCCAATACGCTAGGCATTTCGCTGATGAGTTTTTGGAAGTCTATGTGTGCGACTTTACTTTGAGCATAGGTAGCACTACTTAGCATTAAAACTACGGTTAAAACGAGTGTAGATATATTTTTCATTGGATTAAGATTAAATTGAATATTACTTTTTTTCTTGCGCTTTTTTGCGTTTTTCTTCTATTTCTTTTTTACGTCGCTCTAGTTCTTCAAGGCGTTCTTTTTTACGCTTTGCTAGTGCTTCAGCTTGTTCTTTTTTTCGTTTTGCTAGTTCTGCTTCACGGTCTTTTCTTTTTTGTTCTAATTCGGCTTTTCGAGCTGCTCTTTGATCTTCGCCAGACCGATTGTCATCTGCATCTTTGGGTGCCGTTGAACCTGATTTGTTAGCGTTTTTTTTGCTTTCCCGTGTTGCTCTGCGTTCTTCCAGCAATTTTTGACGTTCTGCTTTGCGCTGCTCTAACGCCTTGCGTTTTTCCTCCAATGCAGGATTCGTACGCTGGCGACGCTCATCTTTTTTGGTTTTACTCAAAAATTCTTGCGCCTTTTTCTTATCTTCAATTTCTATATATCGAATAACAAGATCGCTAATATCGTATTTTTTTTCAGAATGTAACACTAAAATATCTGCAGTGCTATCAAAAACGTAGTCTAGATTACGATCATCGGCGATCTCTTTGATGGCTGTTAGGATTTCGTCTTGTGCGGGTTGAGCAAGCATAACCTTTTGTTTTACCCAATCGCCTTCAGTACCAAAACGCATTTTAATGTATTGATCTAGCTTCTCCTGTTCAAAGGAAATGTCTTCTGCGCGTTCTTCAAAAATTTCTTCGGTAAGCAATGGACGCTCTAAGTCTAAAGATTCTCTTTTCTGGTCTAATTCTTTCTGTTTGGTTTCGATTTCGTTACGCCAAGCCGTGATTTTTGCCTCAAGCTCTTGATTAGATGTAGCATATCCCTTATGCGCCTCTAAAACTTTATCAACATCCAAAAATCCTATACGAACATTTTTTTGAGCATAGCCAAAAGATGATACCAACAGTAACACTGCAAAAACTAGAATACGAATATGGGTCATGCTACTTTTTGTTAAAATTGTTGTCCCATGATAAAATGTGTCTCCCACCCGTGTGGATTTAAGTCGTTTGGTAACGCACTATCAAACCCGTACCCAAAATCTATGCCTAACAGTCCAAAAGCGGGCATAAATATGCGAATTCCGAAGCCAGCAGAACGTTTACTGTTAAACGGATTAAATTCGCGAAAATTGTTAAAACCATTTCCTGCCTCTAGAAAAGATAGCGCAAAAATAGACGCACTCGGTTTAAGGGTAATAGGATAACGAAGCTCTAAAGAGAATTTGTTATACACCGTTGAACCGTCTCTGCTTGAAAGCGATTGGTTTTCATAACCACGAAGGGCAACCACTTCTCTTCCGTCTAAGGCGACTTGCGCCAAACCGTCGCCGCCCAAATAGTAACGTTCAAAAGGAATTATTCCTTTTTCTGGATTATAAGCCCCTAAAAAGCCAAATTCGGCGTGTGTACGTAATATAAATTTATCAATAATGCGTGTGTACCAGCTTCCCTCAAAATTGAGCTTATAATACTCCAACCAACGGAATTTTTCTTGGTCGATTTTTTCTCTGTTGGGAGAACCATCTGCATTTTGGTAAGCAGGCTGGTTTTCCAAATCACCAAAATCGGTATTGTCAACTAAGGAGTATGGGAATGAAAACTTAGCTCCAATGGTAAAGGAAGAGCCACCAACAGGGAAAATAGGGTTGGTGAAGGTATTGTTTCTTGATAGCGCCACGGCATAAAACAAATTATTTGACACACCATTACCGAAGGTAAAAAGTCCTGTGTAATAATTATTTAAATCAAAATACTGATAACCAATAGTTTGTGAAAGGGTAAAATAATCGTCAGGAACTTGTAAGCGTTTTGCCAAGCCAAAGTTTATACCTCTAATTTTAAAATATTGATCCTTGTTGGCAAGTCCCGTCATAAAGTCATAGCGATATTGTGTGGTTTGGGAAATTGATGTTGAAAAGCGAACTGGTTGCTCGCCACCAAGCCATGGCTCTGCAAACGAAAAGCTATAGGTTTCAAAAAACCTACTTGCTTGCAAGCGAAGTGCCAATTGTTGCCCATCGCCCATAGGAACAGGCTTGTACTCTTCCTTGTTCCAAATATTGCGCATGGAGAAATTGTTAAACGATAAACCAAGTGTGCCAATAAAACCACCACCGCCATACCCCCCCTGGAGTTCAATTTGACTTGCACCTCTTTCTGCCAATCCGTACTCGATATCTACGGTACCAGCATTAGGATCTACATTTTTAAAGTCGGGTGAAATTTGCTCTGCATCAAAAAATCCTAATTGCCCCAATTCACGAACCGAGCGGACCACTTTATCTTTGCTATATAGCTCACCTGGACGGGTTCTAATTTCTCTAAAAATAACGTGATCATTGGTGCGGTCATTACCACGTACCGTAATACGATTAAAATAAGCGGGCTTACCCTCTGTAATTCGTATTTCAAAATTGATGGTATCGTTTGCGGCACTTACCTCAACAGGATTGATACTTGAAAACAAGTATCCATTGTTTTGGTAAAGGTTTGTAAGGTCTTCGCCATCAGGTTTGGTTTGGTCTGCAATGCGTTTGCGGAGCATAACACCATTATAGGTATCGCCAGATTTTAATCCCAACACACGAGATAGTTGCGCATCTGAATAAACCGAGTTTCCAATAAATTCAATTTTTCCAAAGCGGTATTTATTTCCTTCTTGCAACACAATATCGACGTCAATTTTGTTCTCATCAACTTTGATAGTATCCGAAACAATTCTAGCGTCACGATAGCCTTTTTCTTTATAAAAATCGAGTAATGACTTTAGATCTTCTTCATAGTCGGTTTCAATATATTTGGAGCGTTTCCAAAAGCGACCAGGGAATTCAATTTTGGTGTTTTTAAACCTTTTCCGGAGTTTTTTACTCTTAAAAATGGTATTTCCTCCAAATCCAACCGAACGTACTTTTACACGGTCACCACGATCGACAGAAATTAACATTTTTTGATTGTTCACAGCTGTGGTGTCGGGCTTTGTGTCAATGTTAACTTTAACATTTAAAAAACCATCTTTACGGTATTTGTTTTCGATGTAATTTTTTGTTGTTGCTAAAAAGTTTTTGCTGAGCTTTTTGCCTTTTTTAATATCAGTGTCTTTGACAATACTTTCAATTTTACCTTTCTTAATCCCTTTAATTGTGTATTCGGAAAGAGTAGGAAGTTCTTGAATGTAAAGCTCTAAATCGGCGACTTCACCCTCAATTTTGGTAATAAAAAATTCAATATCACTAAAGAGTTCTAGTTTCCACAGTTTATTAATGGTGGCACTAATCTCCTCACCAGGAATTTGAATGCGCTGCCCTTTGCGTAGTCCGGTATAGGCAACCACAGTTTGTGGACTAAAACTCTTTACTCCAGTCACGGTAATTTCGCCTAGTTCGTAAGTGTTACCTTTATCAAAGGTAGTTTCCTGTGCAAACGTTAGGGCATAACCTAAAAGTGCAATGCATAAGAAAATGGGATGGAGGAAATGGTTACGTAAGTTGTTCGCTTGTTTTTCCAAATCTACGTTCTCTTTTTTGATAACTTAAAATTGCCTGATGTAGCGATTGTTCGTCAAATTCTGGCCACAATTCATCTGTAAAATAAAGTTCTGCATAGGCAATTTGCCACAATAAAAAATTACTAATGCGAACTTCACCGCTAGTACGAATAAGCAGATCTACGTCTGGCAGATTTCGCGTGTAAAGATGCTCATTAATTATGGTTTCATCAATACTTTCAACAGGAATTGTGTTATTTTTAACTTTTTTGCTTATTTGAATCACTGCTTGCTTGATTTCTTCCCTGGCACCGTAACTGAGTGCAAGCGTCAAATTTGTTCCAGTATTGTTAGCCGTTTTTTGAATAACCTCATGGAGTTCTTGCTTTACATTATTAGGGAGTTTGTCCAATGAACCAATAGCACCAAGCTTGATATTGTTTGATGTCATGCGTTCCAACTCACGGCGCAAACTTTTCACCAACAATCCCATCAGAGTAGTTACTTCGTTTTTGGGACGTAGCCAATTCTCTGTAGAAAAAGCATAAAGCGTTAGGTGCTTAATGCCAAGTTTTGCAGCAGCTTCCACAACTTTGCGTACAGCTTCAGCTCCAGCCTCGTGTCCGCGAACACGTATTTTTCCTTGCCGCTGCGCCCAACGTCCATTGCCATCCATTATTATTGCAATGTGTTGTGGTAACTCTTCCAGATTAATTTTTTCGATACTTATCATCATTTTATTTTCTGCAGCAGGTCAACCTTCCAAATGCGTAAGTTATAGAAATCCCTGTAAATACCAACCAATCACTGCTTAAACTTGTAGAAAACTTTCTGGCAAGAGGTTGTTTTTCTGTGTTAGGAAAACTTCCATCAAGATTATCGGAAAAAGTAAATTGCGTCTGTACCTCTGCTGCAATAATCCAATATTGTCCTAAATTGAATTTTACTCCCGTGCCAAAAGGAACACCTATGGTCATCTTTTTGCCGTGTGCAATAGCAGTCTTCTCATATGTAGGAAAATATAATTCATCCATCAACGTTCGTTGTATGCCAACATGTAAATAGGGTGTCCAAGAAGCACCAAAACCTCCAACAGGCAGCGATACATAATTAACCTCAACACCTGCGCCTAGTGCGTTGTAATTGTTTGAAAAAGAGAATTGTCGATTTCGACGGTCCAAATCTGTTGCGTTAAGGTCGTTAGCACTAAATTTCCCTGTGCTAAAATATGCTCTTAAAGCAATGCGTTGTGAGAGATTTCGCTTGTAAATAATTCCATACTCCAAATGCTTTGGGTTAAAATATTGCGTGTTTCCTACTTCGCCAATGTAATTTACACCTCCCAAAAGAAATCCTAGCTCGTGTCGCTGGGCATGGCTTTTTGTAGAACCAAAACCAACGAGGATACAACAAAACAAAATACGATTCATTTGAAACCTGTGTATGCTAAAAACTGAAAATCAACAAAATTATTGTTAGTTGCGATTGTCCTGACCCCATAAAAGCTTATTACGGAGAGTGTTAAAAAAATTGTGGTTATTTGGTCGAATAAAAACAAAAGGATATATCGTTTTTTTAATCTGAATTCTCGTGTGCATAGGAACAGAGAACAAGCGTGTGTCCAGTGAAATCAAGTGCGAATCGCCCCTACCCTCAACGTGGGTTTCGATTTCTACATCATCAGAAACTACCAGTGGTCGCGCATTAAGATTGTGAGGTGCAATCGGAGTAAGTACCAAGCTTTTGCTTTCCGGCGCAATAATAGGTCCGCCACTACTTAAGGAATAGCCCGTAGACCCTGTAGGTGTTGCCACAACCAAACCGTCTGCCCAGTATACATTAAGATAAGCACCATTTACTTTGGTGTGAATCGTAATCATGGAAGTAGTGTTTTCACGTGCCACAGAAATCTCATTTAATGCTAGCGGAAATGATTCTAATTCTGGGAGCGGAGGGTTGGTTTTAATTTCAAGCACACTACGTTCTTCCGTGCTGTAGTTTTTAGCAATAATATCTACAAGGCATGCCTCAATTTCATCTGGCTGAACGGTAGCCAAAAAGCCCAATCGTCCAGTATTGATGCCAATAAGTGGAATATTAGATTCGCGGACATAATTCAGGGCGCGAAGTACTGTGCCATCGCCGCCAACAGCAAAAAAAACATCCGTTTTTGGGTCAATATCAAGATGAGATTCAAACTGAGAAGTCGCTACTTTAGAGAAGTGTTCTGCGAGCTCTTTTTCTATCTGAATACTAGCCTCTTTTTCGGAAAAAAAAGCAAAAATTCGAGACACAATACGAAGCGTTGCATCGTCATGAACCAAACTGTATAACGCTATCTTCATATGGCAAAGTTAGACCAAAAAGAATAAAGATGTATAAAGTTGTACTTTTGTTCTTTATGACCCTGTAAAAAGCTATGACAAAATTGAGTGTAAACATTAATAAGATTGCTACGCTTCGTAATGCTCGAGGTGGAAATCAGCCCAATGTTGTCGATTTGGCTCGTGATATCCAAGCCTTTGGAGCAGATGGAATTACGGTGCACCCTAGACCTGACCAAAGACATATTACCTATAAGGATGTAAACGAATTACCCGCTGTAATCACTACTGAATTTAATGTTGAGGGCAACCCAATCCCAAAATTTATGGATTTGGTGTGTAGGGTTAAACCCACACAAGTTACGCTTGTTCCCGATGCACCCAATGCCATTACCTCTAATGCTGGTTGGGATACTATTGCTAACCGATCGTTTTTGCAAGAAGTGATACAGGAGTTTAAGCAGCACGGAATTCGTACTTCGATTTTCTTGAATCCAGATGTAGCGCAGGTAGAAGCGGCTGTTACTACAGGCACCGACCGCATCGAGTTATATACAGAATCGTATGCCGAGCAGTTTTCTCAAAACCCAGAAAAATCGATTGCCCCATTTGTGGCTGCTGCCAAAAAAGCTAAAGAAGTGGGACTTGGACTCAACGCAGGACACGATTTGAGTTTGGATAATATTCAGTTTTTTGCGCATCACATTCCAGATTTATTGGAAGTTTCCATTGGGCATGCGTTGGTATGTGAATCGCTGTACTATGGATTGGAAAATGTAATTAATCAATACATCGCCAAACTATCGAACCATTAGTTCACAGCACGATTACTGGTCAAGGCACCCCATTGTTGATTTTGCATGGGTTTTTGGGCATGTCTGACAATTGGCGCACGCATGCCAGGTATTGGTCTACGTATTTTGAAGTTCATGCTATAGACCAACGAAATCACGGAAAAAGCTTTCATAGCATCCAATTTGATTATGAAGTTTTAGCAAAAGACGTTGTTGCTTACATGGATGCAAATAAGCTTGAAAATGCTATTGTTTTAGGGCATTCTATGGGCGGAAAAACTGCTATGACGCTGGCATTAAACTATCCCGAGCGAGTGCGCCAGCTCATTGTGGCGGATATTGCCCCAAAAAAATATGACGTGGCAAGTAAGTTTTCTTCCATCATAGAAGGATTGTTGCATTTGGATATAAATACATTTACTTCAAGAGCCACCGCTGATGACGCGCTGGCTACTTTTGTGCCCGAAATTGGGCTAAGGCAGTTTCTACTAAAAAATTTGGCATGGACACCAGAACGAACACTTAAACTCAAATGCAATATTCAAGTGTTGAAACATAAGCTAGACAAAATTGGTGCAGCTCCCAAAGAAGTCACATTTGAAGGTAAAACGCTGTTTTTGGGAGGACAAAATTCAGATTATATTTTAGAACAGGATCTTGCTAAAATCCAATCGTATTTTCCAAATGCCGTACTAAAATGGATAGCAGATGCTGGGCATTGGCTGCATGCCGAAAACCCAAAAGCTTTTACTGCTGCATTGCATGATTTTTTGGATTAGCACTTGTATAATCCTTACCGGTCTCTTGATAAAGATATAATGAAACTAGTAGAAATACAATTGCTTGTGAATTAATATTGTAAATCTTAATTTGTGTTTTTAGCGCGGGTTTGGTATGTTTGGATAACCTTAAATTTTTGCTTATGTTTAGATTGCCACCTTTACAAAGTTATCAACTTGTTTATCAGTATGGATTTCCACAGTACAAACGTCCACGTAAAATGTTTGTCAAAGTCACCGATAACAGTTTAGACCTGTATTTAACCAAACTGCTTTTTTGGATGGATAAAGTCAGCATTTCAAAAGATGATATTTTAGAAGTGGATTTAGACAGCGAAACCTACAGATCTGCTGGCAAAGCTGCAGCAGGTGCTATTGCAGGCGGCGTGTTAACAGGCGGTATTGGACTTATTGCAGGCGCAGCCATTGGCGGCAAGCGTCGTAAAGAAAACACCCTTCAACTGGCAGTGCGATATCAAAACAAGACCTGTGTGCTGGGCATAAAACCTAACAAAAAAGCCCCTGCGTTGTTTTCCGAAATCAGAAATATGATATCATAGAATTATGACAAATATCTAAAAATTGTATATTTGCAGTATACCTAATTTGTATGAAACCAGCGTATCACTTTTTTAAAGGAATAGAAAACGTGTTAATGCCTAGCCGTAGTCCTTTTCGTTTTCCCAACCCCATAACACCTTACATTCAGCCCCACTTTATGGTGGTGCTAAAACACCTCAAAGAAGCCTATGGCACCGAAATCACGCGGCAGAAAAAAGTCCAAAAGAGCGACTCCGTCAAGACAGGCTAAAAAAGCCATCAGTGAGCAGGATATTCGCGATATTGAAGTTCAGTCTGCGAAACAGTTAGAGCAGCATAGTTTCCATCTTAGATATGCACCTATACCTACCGCAGCTGAATTAGCAGACTACGATAGGGTCGACCCATCATTTTCTAACCGTATTGTTGCC
>DLPY01000003.1:0-5714 GCA_002478685.1 Flavobacteriaceae bacterium UBA7446 | reverse complement strand
TTGTTGCCTTGGTGGGGATTTTGTATTTGATCTACTTAGCTATTCAAGAAAATAATGAAACTGCTATCAAATGGTTGCCTCTATCAGCAGCAGGTATTATCAGTGTCTTTATCATAGGCCGAACTCGCAGGAAACGGTCATAAATTCTCATTTTACTATTTAAAATAACTCTTAGCTTTTGAGCTATTTTTCTACTAACTAAAGTTGAAAAACTGCTTTTCTTTAGGGGTTTCGATCTCAACTATTATAAAACATCTATCAACTTGTATCGCCCAAACGAGGTGTTTTTTAGATTAACTCCCTTCAAATTGCCACTTTGTCCTTCCCTGAAAATAGCCTACTTTTGCCAGCTATTAAATCACAATGATGAACGTAACGCGAAAAGATGTAGATGCGCTAAATGCCGTCTTAACTGTTGAAGTAAAACAAGAAGAAGTTGCACCTCAGGTAGAAAAAGTGTTAAATGACTACCGCAAACGCGCCAACATTCCTGGATTTAGAAAAGGGAATATTCCCATGAGTGTTGTAAAAAAACAATACGGTCAGGCAGTGTTGGTAGAGGAGGTTAACAAGGCATTGCAATCATCACTAAACGATTATCTAAACAAAGAAAAGATTGATATTTTAGGAAATCCACTTCCTGTTCCTGTAGATGAAATTGACTGGTCTGCTCCAAGTTTTTCATTTGATTTTGAACTCGGACTAACCCCAGATGTGAAGGTGAAACTTCCCAACAAAAAAGCGATAACCCGTTATGAGATCGAAGCCGATGATGCTTTTGTAAACGAGCAATTGGAGCGCTTGCAAAAACAATACGGATCACTTGTACCAACAGAAGAAATTTCGAAAGATACTGAACTCACTGTCAGAGTGGTATTCGAAGGTTCTGAGGAGAATAAAAGCGCTACTTTTTCTGTAGACGAACTGAAAAGCAAGAAAGCAGTTAATACCTTTAAAAATGCAACCATTGGTGATTTACATAAACTTTCTACGAAAGGTTTGTTTAAGGAAGACCATGTGTTGCAACGCGTTTTGGGGAGCATCCCAGAAAAAGCTATTGAGGTTTCGTTCACGCTTCAAGAGCGTAACAATCGTGTTTTGTCAGATTTAGATCAGGAATTCTTTGATAAAGTATTTGGGAAAGATGCCGTAAAAACAGCAACCGAATGTAAAACCAAACTTAAGGAAGACGCCTCAGGACATTTTGAAACCCAAGCCAATCAAAAGTTTGTAAACGACATGACTGAGAGTTTGATTGAAAACACCAAGTTTTCGTTGCCAGATGCTTTTCTAAAAAAGTGGATGCAAACTGCAGGCGAAAATCCTATTTCGGCGGAAAAAGCCGAGGCAGAATATGCCAAGTCGGAGCGTGGGTTGCGGTATCAGCTTATCGAGTCTAAACTCATTCAAGAAAACAACCTTCAAATTAAAAGAGAAGAGGTAGAAACCTTTGCCAAAGATTTGCTTAAAAAGCAAATGTTGCAATTTGGCCGCACAGACGTTAAAGAAGAGGAACTTAATGATATTGCTTCTCGTATTTTAGGGAATCAAGAAGAAGTAAAACGTATTTCAGACCAAGTGATGAGCGAAAAAATGCGTCAATTGTTTTTAGAAAAAGGGAATATAAAGGTTAAAAAAGTTAACTACGATACCTTTATCAAAGAGGCATACAAAAAATAATCGCTATATTTAATCATACAAACATTAGCTATGGATTTCGGCAAAGAATTTAAAAAATACGCAACCAAACATCACGGAATAAACTCGCTTTATTACGATGAACTTGTGAGCAGTTTAACCCCATACATCATTGAGGAGCGTCAACTCAACGTGGCGCAAATGGATGTGTTTTCTAGATTGATGATGGACCGCATCATCTTTTTGGGAACTGCCATTAACGATAGCGTTGCGAACATCATTCAGGCGCAATTGCTCTTTTTGGAAAGTACCGACGAAAGCAAAGACATTCAAATTTATATCAATTCGCCAGGCGGTAGTGTCTATGCTGGATTAGGCATTTATGATACCATGCAGTTTATCAAACCCGATGTGGCTACTATTTGCACCGGAATTGCGGCATCAATGGGTGCTGTGTTGCTGTGTGCGGGTCAGGAAGGAAAACGTTCTGGATTGCCACACTCGCGCGTGATGATTCACCAACCTCTTGGTGGTGCGCAAGGACAAGCCTCGGACATTGAAATTACGGCACGTGAGATTCTAAAACTTAAAAAGGAGTTGTACGAAATCATTGCCAAACACAGTAACCAAACCTACGATAAGGTTTACGAGGACTCTGACCGTGATTACTGGATGAAAGCACTTGAAGCTAAAGAATACGGCATGATTGACGAAGTATTGATCAAAAATTAGGATGGAAGAAGAATTGAGTTGTTCGTTTTGTGGGCGTAAAAAAGCCGAAACCAAATTGTTGGTTGCTGGGCTGAATGCGCACATTTGTGAACGTTGCGTTGACCAAGCCATTGGCATTATCCAAGAAGAAAAAACGCATCTAGAAACGGCACCAACTTCATCTGACATTCTACTGAAAAAACCCAAACAAATTAAGGCGTTTTTGGACGAATATGTCATTGGGCAAGAGCAAGCCAAAAAGGTGTTTTCTGTGGCAGTTTACAATCATTATAAAAGATTGTATCAGCCAAAAGACGATAATGATGTTGAGCTCCAAAAAAGTAACATTATCATTGTAGGACAAACAGGTACAGGGAAAACCTTGTTGGCAAAAACGATTGCCAAAATGCTGCAAGTGCCACTTGCCATTGTGGACGCTACCGTACTTACAGAGGCGGGCTATGTGGGCGAAGACGTAGAAAGTATTTTGACACGCTTACTCCAAGCCGCCGACTACGACCAGCAAAAAGCCGAAAAAGGCATTGTGTTTATTGATGAGATTGACAAAATTGCGCGCAAAAGCGATAACCCTTCCATTACCCGAGATGTTTCGGGAGAAGGTGTGCAACAGGCATTGTTAAAATTATTGGAAGGCACCGTAGTAAACGTACCCCCCAAAGGCGGACGCAAACACCCCGATCAAAAATTTGTGGAAATCAACACCGAGCATATTTTGTTTATTGCGGGTGGTGCTTTTGATGGCATTGAACGCCATATTGCCAAACGCATGAACATGCAAGCGGTTGGCTATAGCACTTCTGCAAAACGAAAAAGTATTTCCGAGGAAGAATTGTTGGCGTATATTACGCCCACCGACCTTAAAGATTTTGGACTGATACCTGAAATTATTGGGCGTTTGCCTGTACTCACGCATATGAACCAACTAAGTAAAAAAGCATTACGTGCTATTTTGGTTGAGCCTAAAAATGCATTAATTAAGCAATACAAGTATTTGTTTGCACTTGACGATATAAAACTAATATTTGCTCCAGAAGCATTGGACTATATAGTGGAGCAAGCTATGCAGTATGCGTTGGGTGCGCGCGGACTACGCTCCTTATGTGAAGCCATACTTACCGATGCCATGTTTGAATTGCCAGGCACCAATACCACCTCACTAAAAGTGACCAAACGCTACGCTGAAAACAAACTTAGCGGAGTGGAGCTAAACCAGCTTAAAGCGGCGTCTTAAAACAAAGGGTGCAATCGCACACATTATTTTCTTCCCACCTCTGAATCAAAATGAATACTATAGTCTGTTGTTTGAATTGAATACTAAAGTTAGCTTTGCATACTTTAAGTAGCAATGGACTCGAAACATCAAATACTCATAGAATTCGGAAATAAAGTAAGAGACTTACGAAAAGAAAAAGGGTATTCTCAAGAAGAATTAGCTCACAAAGCTGACTTACATAGAACTTACATTGGAATGATTGAAAGAGCTGAAAAAAATATCACATTAGTTAATATAGAGAAAATTGCAAATGCTTTAGAATGTAAAATTTCAGATCTAATCAATGGATAAAATATTAAAATACCCATTAATACCTCAAAACGTTTACGAAAAATATAGAGCAATTAAAAGAATTCCAATCTATGGTAGTTCTACAATGCAAAAATTGATTTTTCATATTGCAACTGATGCTCAAAAAAAAGATAATTCGGAAACATCTAAATTAGCTAAACTTATCCTTTTTGATTTAAAAAATTACCTAAATCATCCAGCAATTTACAAGGAGAAATATACAGCCAGTGCTTTAGAAAATAGATTAGCACTTTTAGGAGATGGTAGGACTTCAGATGATTTGCCCAAAATAAATCCTAATATTGATAGGTTATTAAGTCAAGATGAGATTAAAAAAATACCAACTGAAATACAATTAAAAATTTGTTCTAATTTTAGAGAAAAAGGAGACTTAATTTTCTACGACCCAAGACAAGATTCTTCTTATAAGGTTTCAATTAAATCTCTTATACCAGAAAATAAGGAAATTAATTTTGGTGCATTCGATTTTACTTCACTCGTTAAAGGTATTTTAGATGATAAATTTTTAGCTCTTGGAGAAAGAAGAAGTAAGATTAAAGTTTCATTTAACGATACAGATTATGAAATTGGACGTGGTAGCAAAGCTCAATTAAGTGAGTTATTTCAATATCTTAATCAAATTGGAAAATTAGAAGAATTCTTTGAAAGATGGGAAATCGCTTTTAAAGGAGTATTTAAGGAAGATGTTTTAATTTACATTAAAAATTACAAACGATTACAAATTTACCTTTTAAGCAATGACGATTTTAGAAGATGTATTTCAGATTCTTTAAGACTTCATTGGAATGATATGACTTCTTCTGCAATCAATAGATGGGAGGGAAATTCTATAAGAATGACAAGGGATGTAATTATCGAATATTGCACATACAGTATAGATAAAAACTTCAATGATTTTTTCAATGAAAGTAAATTAGTAGCAATATTGAACGAAGTACAAGTTGAAAAAACAGATAAATTATTGAGCGTTAATTTCGATTAATTCTTTTTTTACAATTTTCTCAATTTTTTTCAGTGCCATACCCAAATGCTTCGCAAATTCAACTGCAACTGCATTTCCTATTTGTCTAAATTGAGAACTGGTTGAGCCATAAAATTCGAAATCATCTGGAAAAGATTGAATTCTAGCAGTTTCTCTAACAGTAAACCTTCTTTCACAGTTTGGATGTACAGCGATAACTGGACCACCTGTTCCACCACCTCTTCCAACAATTGTTGGTCCAGGCTTATCCCAAGATAATTTTCTATTACCCATATATCCATTTATTTTAACTTTATGTTTTGTTCCAAAGTGATTTTTTACTTTTTCACTTTGTTTAGTATATGGTTCAGGTAAATCGCCAATTGTTTCTCTTAAAGTTAAATAAGGTTCTAATTTATCATTAGAATTATCGGAGTGCGTTGCTTTTGGCGGAAACTCTTGGAAAATCTTTTTTCTTGTATCTGAACTAAATTCATTTGATACACCAAAAAATATTACTCTTTTACGTCCTTGTGGCACACCATAATCAGCAGCATTTAATCTAAACTTTTTTACTTGATAACCCGAAAAACCATCATCTTGACCAATTTCGGAAAACTCTTTCATAATTTGCTTTACTACTTCCCCTTTTCCAAGGCTCAAAATTCCAGGTACATTTTCAGCTAAAAAGAATTTTGGTTTAGTTTCATTTAAAAGCCTAACAATTTCAAGATATAATTCGTTTCGTTCATCCTTAACATCTCTATATAAATTAGCTATAGAAAACCCTTGACAAGG
>DLPY01000006.1:20090-22318 GCA_002478685.1 Flavobacteriaceae bacterium UBA7446 | reverse complement strand
TGGAAAATATGCTGGATACCTTTGGGTGGATATGTAAAATTTTTTGGCGATAGAAATGTTTTTTCTCAAGCTGATCAAGAAAAAATTATTAAAAAATAACACAAGACAAAGCCCTGTATGCAAGATAGGCAGGCTTGCCCTAGCAGGCGCAAGTTTCAAACAAAAAATAAACCCAAAACCCATGAAAAAAACCATTTTTATTTTTACAATTACACTGCTTAGCTGCGTTGGTCATTATACCCACGCCCAAACCTCAAACAGTTCATCTATTGAAGATTGGAGTAATATCGTGTTGGTTTCTAAAGTTGAGGGCTTAAACACTACAGGCGTACATTTTGAGTATTTACAAAACCGCAACCGTTGGTGGGGCGATTGGCTACTGCCGTGGGCAATTCGTTACCAATCAACAGAGTTACGAGACAAAACCTTTAACAAAACCAACTATCGAACTGCGTCTATGGGTCAGCTAACGATTGGAATTAACGCCTATAACCCGCTAACGGAAAATTTACTACTTAATCTTGACGGAGGTGTTATTGTTGGAAACGAAAAACTTACCAGCTTTTCTGGCGCTAATACCGAAAGGGTGTTTGTTGGGCTTAGCTTATTCCAAGGGATACTGTTTGTGCCCAAAACCACTATCCCTATTGTACTAAAAGCTGGGATATACGAAGAAGTACTTAACTCAAAACTCTATAACTTTGACATAGGCGTAAAAATAGGCGCGGGTATAAAGTTCTAAGCCATATTGACTTTTAAAGCATTACAATGCGTCAATAATTCAGGGTAAAACGCATTAAACCCTTCTTGCAATACATCATAATGGGTTTTTAGACTATCAGCACCATCTGCCAATGCAATCAAACCGCTACGATTTGCCATTTTTTGTAGAATATGCGCAATGCCTTTTTGGGTTTGGTATTTTGCTAACCAGTTTTGCGAAACCATACCTGCCAAATAGCGTTGCGCTGAATTGGGCAATACCTCTTGATATTTTTGAAGTATGGTTTGCACGTTTGCAATAAACGCCGAAAGGGACATGTCATGGTAAGTGTCAAAATGCGCTGCCAAAAAGTGGTCGTAGTACACATCGATAAGCACTCGCGCCATATGGCGGTGGGTTGCAAATAACAATTTTCGAAATTGTACCGTAACCTCATGTTTGTCTGTAAAAGCATCAATGCTTCTGTGCATGGCAATTCCTTCTTGAATTTCCTTCGAAAAAGCAGGCAAGTCTTTATTCCTGACGTGGTCTCCGATAAAATTTCCCACAACCAAGCCTTTGTTAGGGTAGCTTATGGCAAGGTGTGCTAAATAATTCATCGGTGCGTGCTTATGTGTATATTTGCGAAAATAAAAGTATGACTTTAATTGCGTCTGTTTCGGGTATTCGTGGCACCATTGGCGGAGAGGTAAAAAACAACCTTACACCCGTAGATATCGTTGCTTTTGCATCTGCCTATGGTAGTTGGCTAACTTCAAGTACAAATGCTAAATGTACCGTGGTGGTGGGGCGTGACGCTCGTATTTCAGGGAATATGGTGCAGCAGTTAGTTCAACAGACCTTAGTAGGTTTAGGAATCAATGTGATAGACGTAGGGCTTTCCACCACGCCAACCGTAGAAATGGAAGTGGTACGTCAGCAAGCTCAAGGCGGTATTATACTTACGGCAAGTCATAACCCAAAGCAATGGAACGCATTAAAACTACTTAACAACAAAGGCGAATTTATTAGCAAAGCCGATGGCGAAGCCCTTATGCAACAACTTAAAGCACAATCTTACGATTTTGCTTCGGTGGACAATCTTGGAACTATTACAGCAGTTGATGATGCCTTAGAAGCGCATATTGATGCGATTTTAGCATTGGGTTTGGTGGATGTTGATGCGATTAAAGCAGCGCAATTTTCGGCGGTTGTTGATGGCGTAAATTCTTCAGGAGGCGTTGCCGTACCCATGTTATTGGAAAAATTAGGCGTTAAAACGACTAAAATTCACTGTAGGCCAAATGGAGATTTTCCACATAACCCTGAGCCACTAAAAGAACATTTAACAGATTTGATAGATGCTGTTTTAGACTATGACGCACACTTGGGTATTGCTGTTGATCCAGACGTGGATAGACTCGTTTTTATGGACGAAAAAGGCGTACTTTTTGGCGAAGAATATACACTAGTAGCTTGTGCAGATTACGTTTTACAACACCAAAAGGGTTCGGTAGTTTCTAAT
>DLPY01000006.1:4480-19742 GCA_002478685.1 Flavobacteriaceae bacterium UBA7446 | reverse complement strand
GAGGTGCATGTGGTTGAAAAAATGAAAGCTGTAAATGCTATTATTGGCGGAGAAGGCAATGGAGGAGTCATTTTACCTGAATTGCACTATGGTAGGGATGCGCTTGTCGGCACAGCCTTGTTTTTGAGCTTTTTAGCAAAGCAAAATATATCCGTATCTGAGTTAAAAAAGAACTATTCCAACTACGTTATGGCAAAGCAAAAAATTGAGCTTTCACAAGATTGGGATGCAGATGCATTATTAGCGCATCTAACCAAAAGCTTTGTAAATGAGCGTATTACCACTATTGATGGTGTTAAAATTGATTTTGAAGATTCGTGGATACACTTACGTAAGTCTAATACAGAACCAATCATTCGCCTATATGCAGAGGCAGCAGATGAAAATCGCATCCATCAGCAAGTAGAAAAAATAGAAAGTGCTATTGCTGCTTTTGTCGCATCAATTTAAAGCGATTGTGCGTCCAAAAATACAGAGAAGGATCTTCCTTTATTTGCTTTTCTAAGGCTTCATAAAACGCATCTGTGATTTGGTAGTCGGGCAGTTCACTGGGGTACTCTGCCAACACGCTAAAGGTTGTTTCGTAGTACCCTCTTTTTGTACGTTTTACTTTCGCCATAACTACAGGTACATCAAAACGCTTTCCCAAACGTTCTGCCCCGGTAAACACAGGAACTTCATGTCCAAAAAAGGTACGGTAGTAATTTTTACTTTTTCGTTGCGGCGACTGATCTGCTGCAAATCCTACAAGTGTCAACTTGTTTTCGCGTTGGTATGTGGCAAACTCATCTGTAAAGTTTTTTCTTGAAACTAATGCAGAGTTATGTTTGGACCGTACATTCTTAATATAATTATCAAAATACTTATTTTGAAGTGGCGCATAAATAGCCACTGGTTTTAACGAAAGATAATAACCGAGTGCCAATAACCACTCAAAATTGCCATAATGCCCCGTCATAACAAAAACAGATTTTCCTTGCTTGGCAAAGTTTTCTACGAGTTCTGGGTTTGTAACAGTAAACCTTTTTAACATTTGCTTTTTAGACATTGCTTTTACCTTGATGGCTTCTAAAAACAAATCACATAAAAAACGATAAAATTTGCGTTCAAGCTTTTTTTGCTCAGCAGGAGATGTAGCAAAGCCACAAAGTGTTATGTTTTTTTGGACTACTGCTTTTCGATATCCAATAATGCGATATATGAGTAAATATAACAAGTTTGAAAGCTGATATAAAAGCCAAAAGGGAAGGTTTGATACAATGAAAAGCAGCGGTGCTGCTACGATATATATAAGTCGATTCATTCGCTTTTATAAACTAAGCGCAAAACTACAATAGCTTTTCTTCAAGTGTAGGTAAAATACCCCTGATATAATGGTCTTTGGCAACAACCTTACCGTTTTCATCAAGCAAAAATAGTTGTGGAATAGAGGTCACGCCGTAAAGCTTCGCAATGGGGTCTTCCCAACGCTTTAGGTTTGACACGTGATTCCAGTCCAATTTGTCATTTTCAATGGCTTTTCTCCAACTAGAATCGTCTTTATCTAAAGACACACTTAGGACAGTAAGCCCTTTGTTTTTGTACCTGTTATACACGCTTACCAATTTAGGACTCTCCACACGACATGGTCCGCACCAAGACGCCCAAAAATCAACCAATGTATATTTTCCAAGCGTGGTATAAAGACTTTGCGATTCTCCATCAAGATTTGGTGCAGAAAAATCTGGTGCTACTGCTCCAACGCTTACATCATCGTCTTGATTGCTTTCTACTTCTTCAGGTGCTTCTTCTATTTTTGGAAAAAGTATGTTGTTGATTTTAATTCCTGCCTTCGTTTTTTTGAGGGAACTGTCAAATGCATTAAAAATCTTTTGGGCTTCTTCTTCTTCAACCCCTTTGTTAAGAATAAGCTGCTCCAAAATAAGTGTTGAAATATAAGAGTCTACATTGTTGGTAACGTAATCCACTTGAAAATCGGTAAACTTTGTTTGCATCTCGTTTAGTTGTTCTTGCAAATCAACAAAAGCTAAACTATCTCTAGAAACCATCGCATTACGCATTTCGTTTTGAATCCCAAACAAATCATCAATCAGGGGGGTCGTTTCGCTGATATAGCGTTTAAATTCACTGTTCGATTTGGTACCACTCACTTTGGATGCTTGGATGCTATCTTTATACATCTCTACAGTAATTTTACCAGGCTCTAGCACCACGGGCACTACATCTCTATTTCCGTCCAAAAGCAAATAGTGCATCTCAGGTAATTCAATACTATTGGTATAGTTAGCTACACCTTCTTTAACAATTAGCGTGTCAATTGTTTGCGGTTGATTACTATCATCTAATGCAATGAGAAAAATTTGATTTTCGTCTTCAACATCTGCTGAAATGTTTAGGGTATAGTCATTAGATTGACATGAAACCAAAACAATTGCAAGTGTAAAAATGGATAAAAAGCGCATGGAAAAATATTTTGACAAATTTAGCAAAAAAGAAATGGTCTAGGTAAAGACTTTTTCAGATTACTTTAAAACAGCAAAGCCCTAATTGTAAATCACACTATTAGATGTACAGAATTTAAATTGTATTTTTGGAAAAATTTAGCACGTGGCTGGAAATACCTTTGGCAAATCATTTACTTTATCAACCTTTGGCGAGTCTCATGGCCCCGCTCTTGGTGGCGTTATAGACGGTTGTCCTGCGGGGGTTCCCGTAGATATTGATGCAATACAAAAAGATTTAGACAGAAGAAAGCCAGGGCAATCAGCTATAGTAACTCAACGAAAAGAACCTGATACGGTTGAAATTTATTCTGGTGTTTTTGAGGGCAAATCTACAGGAACACCTATTGGCTTCATCATTCACAACACCAATCAAAAATCTAAGGACTATAGTCATATTAAAGACAGCTATCGTCCTTCACACGCTGACTATGTGTACGACCAAAAATATGGATTTCGAGATTATCGAGGTGGTGGTAGAAGTTCTGCACGTGAAACTGCTGCCCGCGTGGTTGCTGGTAGTATTGCCAAACAACTTATTGCACCCATTGAAATTCAAGCTTTTGTTTCTGCAGTGGGGGAGTTGTCATTGCCAAATCCTGAAACAATTTCTGATTTTTCATTTATTGAACAAAATCCAGTGCGCTGTCCAGATGATGCAATGGCAGCAAAAATGGAGACTTATATCAAGCAAGTTAGAAAAGACGGCGATACCGTAGGTGGTGTTGTTACTTGTATAGTGAAAAATATTCCTGTAGGCTTAGGCGAACCTGTGTTCGATAAACTTCATGCAGTCCTAGGACAGGCAATGCTTTCCATAAATGCAGTTAAAGGCTTTGAATACGGAAGTGGTTTTGCTGGAGCTTCACTCCGTGGAAGTGTACACAACGACCTTTATAACAAAGATGGTACGACAAAAACCAATAACTCTGGTGGCGTTCAAGGAGGCATTAGCAACGGTATGGATGTTTACTTTAATGTTGCGTTCAAACCTGTAGCTACCATCATGCAATCGCAAGAGACGATAGATAATAAAGGTGAAACTGTAACTATGGAAGGCAAAGGTCGGCATGATCCTTGTGTTGTTCCAAGGGCCGTACCAATTGTGGAAGCCATGGCGGCTTTGGTATTGGCAGATTTTACCATGCGTAATAAAAGTTCAAAAATATAGGATGCGAAAGCTAGCACTACATTGGCAAATATTATTGGGAATGTTGTTTGGTATTCTCTTTGGCTTGTTGTGCAGCCAGTTTGATTGGGGAAAACAATTTGTTATTGATTGGATTAAACCTTTCGGAACTATTTTCATTAATTCATTAAAACTTATTGCTGTTCCACTGATACTAGCTTCGCTTGTAAAAGGAGTTTCTGACCTTAAAAATATCGCTCAACTTTCTAGTATGGGTGGTCGGACTATTGGAATGTATTTGTTTACCACACTCACAGCGGTGACCATTGGCCTAACGATTGTAAATGTGATTAAGCCTGGTAATGCTCTTTCAGACGATACTAGAACAGAATTGCTTTCTGCCTATGCTACAGATGCGGCAGCCAAGCAATCGGTGGCAGCGGCACAAAAAGAAGCAGGACCGCTTAAGGCATTGGTAGATTTGGTGCCTTCCAATATTTTTAATGCTATGCAAGACAATGGCAATATGTTACAAGTGATTTTTTTCGCTATCTTTTTTGGTATTGGACTGGTGCTTATACCCAAACAAAAAGTAAAAGCTGTAAAAGATTTTTTTGATGCGCTGAATGAGGTTATCCTAAAACTTATTGACCTAATAATGATAGCTGCACCCTATGGAGTTTTTGCCTTGTTGGCAGCGCTTATAGCCGAGGCACCCTCTGCAGATTTATTTAAAGCACTTGGGCTATATACAGCAACAGTGTTAATAGGGTTGATATGCATGATTCTCTTTTATATTTTTTTGATGCGGATTTTCACACGAAAAAAAATTGGTTTTTTCTTAAAGGGAATTTCTCCGGCACAATTGTTAGCCTTTTCTACCAGTTCGTCTGCTGCCACACTTCCTGTAACCATGGAGTGCGTGCATGAGCACCTAGGCGTAGAAGAAGATGTTAGTAGTTTTGTGCTTCCCATTGGTGCAACCATAAATATGGACGGAACTAGCTTATATCAGGCTGTAGCAGCAGTATTTATAGCTCAGGCGTTTGGCATGGATTTAAGTCTTTCGGCGCAACTGGGTATTATCACTACGGCTACATTAGCATCTATTGGTTCCGCTGCAGTTCCGGGCGCTGGTATGGTAATGCTTGTAATTGTTTTAGCGCAAGCTGGTATTCCTGAAGCTGGATTGGCATTAATTTTTGCTGTGGACAGACCGTTGGATATGTGTCGTACTACTGTAAATGTTACGGGTGATGCCTCTGTGTCTATGTTAGTAGCCAAATGGCTGGGCAAGCTTGGTACTCCCAAAGTCAAGAACTGGGATGATAATTATCCTAAGAAATAAACCTATTATTATATTCTTTCCCTAACGTACATTGTTTTCGAGCAAAAATTCGTTTTCTATTTTTTGCTACAATATTGTACATCCATTTTTGAATAGGCTTAGGTGTTATCCAAAAAAAGAACAACACCCACCGTAATTTGGGAAGCTTTGAAACAATATAACGCACGGCATGATGCTGTAGCAACTCTTTTTTATCCACAACAACCACAACGGTTTCTTTTGGGAGTTTAAGGCTATTGACATATGCTGACGAAAGTGCGGCAAATTGAAAATGCAAGTTTGTGTCGTGTCGAATAACAAATCGTACAAATTTACTACACAACACACAGCTACTATCGTAAAAAACTACCGCAACACTCACGACTTTGCTCTGGATACTAATTCTAAAGCTTCCACATTAACTTGAGTAGTGAAAACCCCATAATTTACAATGGCTTTTTTCTTTTCTAAAACATCAATAGTACCCACAGCTTTGCCATCGTACATACGTACTTTATCTCCTATGTTAAAAGTGATTTTCGTGCGCTTTAGTTCTGTTGTATTTTGTAGTGGTATTTTCTTTTTTTCTTCCCTAACGACTTCTACTTTTTTAGCAACTTCTTCCTTAAGAGCTTTCTTCTGTTTTTGCTCTTTTTTATGTTCCGCTGCTGATTTACGTTTGCGTTTGGCGTTTTCTGTTTCCACAATACGAAGGAGTTCTGCAATAAGGGGCCTCTTTTTGTTGCTTATAAAATAACGCTCGGCAGCATCATTTACTTTATTACCTAACACAATCATGCGCTGTTCTTGATCAAATAATTCTTGATAGCGCTCCAACTTCACTTTAACTTTTGCATTAAGGGTTTCCAATTTTTCTTTTTCTTTTTTGTTTTTGATAGAAACCTCTTGTAATTCTTTTGAGGTCTTACTCATTGTAGCGCGTTCTTTTTGCAGCTTAGCAATACTGGCATCAAAACGTACTTTTCCGTGCTCAATCTTCTTTTTTGCTCTATTTATGAGGCTATATGGAATACCGTTTTTCTCCGCCACTTCAAATGTGAATGAGCTTCCTGCTTCACCTGTTACCAAATGAAAGGTGGGCTCTAAGCTTTTGGCGTCAAACTGCATATTAGCGTTGGTCATATGAGGCAATTCATTCGCAAGAAGTTTTAAGTTGGAATAATGTGTAGTAATAGCACCAAAAGATTCACGTTGATAAAAAACCTCTAAAAAGATTTCCGCTATTGCGCCTCCTAATTCAGGATCTGAACCTGTACCAAACTCATCAATTAAAAACAAGGTTTTATTATCGCATTTTTTTAAAAAGCGCTTCATGTTTTTAAGCCGATAACTGTAAGTGCTAAGTTCATTTTCGATGGATTGATTATCACCAATATCGGTTAAAATGTGTTCAAATACTCCCATATGACTTTGCTTATGGACGGGGATTAAAAAACCACTTTGCAACATTAACTGCAACAGCCCTATCGTTTTTAAGGTAATGCTTTTACCTCCTGCGTTAGGTCCTGAAATTACGATAATGCGGTTTTTGGGATGCAAATGAATGTCTTGCGGATAGGTTTTGCTCTTTTTTCTTTTGTTACTCAGATAGAGAAGGGGGTGATAGGCGTTTTTTACATCTATTTCTTGTGACTCAGTGAGAATGGGCAACACAGCATTCATATCCTTTGCATAGTACGCTTTTGCAGCATGTGTATCTATTAGTGTGAGAAAACTAGAAAACGCTGTAAAATCAGTTTCAAATGGACGCATGAAGTCGGTTAATACACGAAGTATGGCATCAATTTCTTCTTTCTCGTCATACAGTAAATTTTGAAGCTCTTGGGTGTATTGCAGCGTCGTTTCGGGTTCTATATACACAATACTTCCCGTTTTGCTGCTGCCGTGAATAACCCCTTTGACTTTGCGACGATACATGGATTTCACCGCCAATACACGCCTGTTTCCAATAACGGTCTCTCGAATTTCATCTAAAAAACCAGAACCTTGGTAGGTGCTAAGTGCCGAGCCAAAACTTTGGCTGATTTTTGATCGCACTTCATTCATTTGTTTTCGAATACTATGTAGCGTGTCAGATGCACGATCTTTTATCTCCCCAAATTTGTCAATAATGCGATGGATTTCAGCTGGAATTTCTTTTATGGGAAGCTGACCATTAGCAGCTTCGAACAAGTCAGGGTAGCGGTCTTTATTCTTTTTTAAGAATACGAGCATGGTGTTTGCTGTTTCTGAAAGCACTAAAAGCCGTCTAAATCCCTCAACCTCAATTTTACTATTCTCGACAGAAAGGAGGGAGATTTCTTGCGAAACATCTTCAAACCCGTGGTTTGGAATTTGTTTTTCTTCAGAAAAAGAGATGAGATACTCATGGGTGCGTTTTAACGCACCTTGAACTGCGCGAAAACTTGTAAAGGGTTCAGTCGAAATCATCTGCTTTTTTCCAGAATTCGTAGTACATCGGGCAGCGGCTTGTTTTAAAACCATCCCATACTCTAAATCGTCCAGCGTTTTTTTCGCAATTAGTTTCATCTCAATTTTTTCTACCTTAGGGCATCGCAAAAATAGCTTTTTTATGCAGGTTAGATTAGAAAAGTCATGGCAAAATCAATTGTCAGTTCAATTCGATACTCCTTATTTTAAGGCACTTACCGATTTTGTTCGACAAGAGTACCAGCAATTTAAATGCTTTCCACCTGGGAAAGACATTTTTAGTGCGTTGGACTCTACACCCTTTGGGCAAACTCGAGTTGTTATTTTAGGGCAAGATCCCTATCACAGCTACGGACAAGCTCACGGTCTTTCATTTTCTGTACCTGAAGGTGTTTCACATCCGCCATCGCTTATAAATATCTTTAAAGAATTAGAGGCAGACATTGGAAAACCCTATCCAAAAAGTGGTACGTTAAGCCAATGGGCTACGCAAGGGGTTTTGCTATTAAACGCCACGCTAAGCGTACGTGCTGGACAGGCAGGCAGTCACCAGAACAAAGGTTGGGAGCAATTTACGGATGCGATTATTAGCGTCTTATCTACAAAAAAGAAAGGTCTTGTGTTTATGTTATGGGGGAATTATGCCAAGAAAAAAGGCAAGTACATTGATCGCTCAAACCATTTAGTGCTAGAAGCGGGTCATCCTTCGCCACTTAGTGCCAATCGGGGATTGTGGTTTGGCAATAAACATTTTAGTAAAGCGAATGTGTATTTGACACAACATGGAGGTTCACCAATAAAGTGGTAATTATATCGATTTAAGCAGTAACACACTCGCCAACCCACCTGCGCCAGCAATAGCAGCTAAGCCTGATGATTTAACATTGTTTTTAAGGTTATGAAACAGTCGGACTGCCAATATTGTTCCCGAGGCTCCAATGGGATGTCCGCGAGAAATAGCACCACCAAACGGATTAATTTTTTCAACGGGCGCACCACTTAGTTTTGCACACAAAATTGCTTGAACGGCATAGGCCTCCATAAGTTCTATGTGACTGATAGTGTCCCAATTCAAGCTGTTTTGCTGCATGATTTGTTGCATCGCCTTTGCTGGGAGAATTGGAAAAGATTTTGGGTCGCCACCAATGGTAAACCCATCTGTAATTTCAACACAATGGGTGGGGTTATATTTTTTTATCATGTTTTCTGAAGCCACCGCCACGAAGGCAGCGCCATCGGCTTTTGGAGCCGTGTTGCATGGATGTGTATGCCCAAACGTCGACTTTGCTTTTTGATAGGTATCTTCAGTAATCTCTCTTGCAAATGTGTCGATTGGGTGATTTGGGTTGAGGGATACTATTTCGGTTTCAGCAACTGTTTTATGTGCTAAGGTTTTTCTATGGCTATTTTGTACCCATTCAAACTCCTCTTTGTCGCTGATGTTGTGTGTATTCTTTAAATCTTTTATAAAATCGCTTAAGGGAACAAATGGATCGTCTTCAGGGAAGAAAGGCGGTCTTTCTGAAAACTTAGGACTTTGGTTCCATTTGCTTGGGTAATGCCGTTCTGGACGAAGGGAAAAGGATTCTACGCCGCCTGCTAAAATTAAATTGGCTACTCCGCTTTGTACTCGATTTGCCGCTTGGATAATCGCATCCAACCCACCCACGCACTGTCGGTCTACAGAATTACCTAAAAGTTGGGATGAAAACCCTGCTTTTAGTGCACACAGTCGTGCGATGTTGCCACCACCACCAATGGCATTTGACACAAAAACATTGTCGACATCTGATTTAGAAATATTTATCTGGCGAAGATTCTCATTAATTACTTTCGCAGCCATATCTTGAATAGGAGAATTGCGTAAGACTCCGCCAACTGGTGTAATAGTAGTACGCGAGGCCGCAATCAAATAGGCTTTTTGGGAGGTTACAGCCATTTTTCCAAGGTTTTTAAATCTGTTTTCCCATTAGCCAATAAGGGCCATGTAGTACAATGTATCCATTTTTTTGGAACACCTTGTGCACCTAATCCTTTATAAGCTTCTTTTTTAATTGATTGCCAAACATGTGGGGTAAGGTTTTCGTTTGTTAACAATACAAGATTGTTTTCTTTTTCATCATTGGATTGTGACAACAATGCAAGTGTTTCTGTTGATAGCGCTTCTTTGTACCAGATTTCAAGTGCATTGAGGTCTAAAATATGGCCACTTATGGAAATATGACGTTCAGTTCTACCAGCAAAAAACAGGCGGTTTTTGGCATCTAAAAAACCTCTATCGTTTATTGAAATAAAATTATCTAACTTATTTATTTTCAATGATTTTTGGAGATAAGACATAAACGAATCTTTACTATTTACCCAAATCGTTCCAACTTGATTATTGGAACATTTTTGATTATGCTTATCTAAAACAACAACCTTTACACCTTTGCAAATAGCGCCAACACTTTTGCTGTTGTCATATGGGTGTTTGATAGTAATAAAGCTAGTTTCGGAAGCACCGTAAAAACTATAAATTTTGGCATTGGGAAATACGTTTTGTAGGGCCCCCCGCTGACGGTTAGTAAACTCTGCGCCTCCCACAAATACATATCGAATCATAGGTATTGATTGCATACGCTTCATGGCAAATGCTTTCACAAAAAACGTACAGTGCAGTGGCGTTATCCATAAGATAAAGTTTTGATTGGGTTGAAGTTGTTTGAAATACCGAAATTCATGCATTGGAAATACCAACGGTTGTTGCCCCCGTTGCAATGATTCTATGGCACCAAAAAGGGTAAGTGAGTAGGGGAGCGATCCAAATACTATGGCTTTAGCATCTGGAAAAGTAGTAATTTCGTCTTTGATAAGCGAAAAGCTGTTTTGCCAACTTTCAAAAGCCCTAACAATACCTTTTTGGTTGTTTTTGGTGCCGCTAGAAAAACAAAGTATTGATGGACTTGGAACGTCATAAGTAGTCAAATAAACCCCGTCAATTGCGGTTTTCTGAACGTTTAGCCTAAGTGATTTGACTATGCTTGTGGAAATGGCTCCAACGCTTATTCCTGATTGTATAAGCTTTATGGCGTAGTTTAAAAAAAGATTGTTCTGGGTTTCGTCAAAAAGAAGAAAGACGTTTTTGGGACTAGAAACTTGCTGTTGAAGCGTTTTTAACATAACGTATCATTAACCGCCAACACGCTTCACGTGATACCCCTCATTACGTAGAAACTCTATAACTTTATCGCGCACATTTCCTTGAATGATAACCTCTCCATCTTTTACGCTTCCCCCAACACTGCAATATTGTTTGATGTTTTTTGCTAGGAATTTGAGTTTAGCATCCGTACCCTCAAATCCTTTAATGACGGTAACCGTTTTTCCTCCACGCCCCTTATTGCTAAAATGCGCTTCTAGGTATTGTTTGGTTGTTTCTTCAGGTGCTTCTGGTGCAGGTGTGTAGGCACCTTCTGCTTCTGGAAAAAGCTTTTTTAAATCAGATAAGTCGTTCAGTTTTGCCATCACGATTTAATTAGACCTAAATCAATTAATCGTTCGTGAAGAAATGCACCCGCAGTAATATCATCAAATTTTTTAGGATTTTCAGCTTTAATGCATTGGGGTAGTACGTTGAGGGGCATGGTAGCCACTGGATGCATAAAAAACGGAACAGAGTAACGTGATGTTCCCCACAGCGCTTTAGGCGGATTTACCACTCTGTGTATGGTTGACTTTAAGATATTATTGGTGTGACGGGAAAGCATATCGCCCACATTAACCATAAGTTCATTTTCACCTGCGACGGCGTCAATCCATTTGTTGTTTTTGTTCAGCACTTGAAGGCCCCTTCCGTGGGCGCCCATAAGTAGTGTTATCAGGTTAATATCGCCGTGAGCAGCGGCACGTTCAGCATTTTTGGGTGCCGCTTGTATGGGCGGGTAGTGAATGGGGCGAAGAATGCTATTTCCTGTAGCTACAAAATCATCAAAATAATGCGCATCCAAACCCAGATAGAGTGCAATGGCTTGCAATAGTACAATAGCGGTTTTTTCAAGGGCTTGGAAGGTTGCTTTACCCACTTCGTTAAAGGTGGAAATTTCTTCCACGACAACATTGGATGGATAGTGTGGTTTGAGTTCTGGTATTACCTCGGCATATTGACCAAAATGCCAAAATTCCTTGAGGTCGCCTTGTTTTTTTCCTTTAGCGTGTTCTTTTCCAAATGAGGTATAGCCACGCTGACCGCCACCCCCTTCAATTTCATACTTCTTTTTTATATGTTCTGGTAAATCAAAAAACGCTTTTATTTGCTCATAAAGTGAATCTTTGAGTGCTGTAGTGAGATAATGTCCCGAAATAGCCACAAAGCCAATTTCTTCATAAGCATGCCCCAAATCGGCAACAAATTGATGGCGTTGTGCTCGGGTACCCGATACGAATTTTTGAAGGTCTAAAGAAGGAATAGCGGTCATACATGCAATATAGCCATTAATCTAAAATATTTACCAATGGGGTATAGAGAAGTTGGAAGGCATTGGCAACTTCTTTGTTTGTAATATACCCATTGTAGGTGTTAATGCCTTTTTTAAAATTGTCATCGAGTTGATTTAAAGGCTTAGAAGCCAACTCCATAAGATATGGAAACGTTACCCTTGAAAGTGCTTTGGTAGAGGTATAAGGAACTGCACCAGGCATATTTGCAACCGCATAATGCAAAACCCCATCTACAATGTAGGTTGGGTTTTCGTGTGTTGTGGGGCGTGTGGTTTCAAAGCAACCGCCTTGATCAACGGCTACATCTACCAATACCGACTGCGGACGCATCAGTGATAGCATATCTTTGGAAATAAGCTTTGGTGCTTTCGCACCTTTTACTAATACTGCACCAATTACAACATCTACATGGGAAAGGTATTCACGAATATGATCATTGGTTGCGAGCACCGTTATTATTTTTCCTTCAAAATAAGCGTTGAGTTCATCGAGGCGTTTTTCATTTATGTCAAACAGTAGTACGTCAGCACCCATACCTAACAAAACATCTGCAGCATTGGTACCCACAACACCACCGCCTAAAATCATGGCTTTGGCAGGGGGTACGCCTGTCACACCTCCAATCAGAATTCCGCTACCGCCTTGTGGTTTTTCTAGGTATTTAGCCCCTTGTTGTCCAGCTAAACGGCCCGCAACCTCAGACATAGGCTCTAGTAGTGGTAATCTTCCGCTTTCATCTTCAATGGTTTCGTACGCAATACACGTTGCGCCACTTTGTTGCATGGAAACAGTTAATTCCTTTGATGCTGCAAAGTGAAAGAAAGTAAATATAATATGATGTGCTTGAATCAGCGAATATTCTTCGGCTAATGGCTCTTTCACTTTAATAATAAGCGATGCCTGCGCATAAACATCTTCAATTGAAGGTACAATGGTAGCACCAGCTTGTTCATACGCTTGATTTGTAAAACCAGAACCTACGCCTGCATTATGCTGTACAATAACTTTATGAGTAACCGCAAGGGCTGTCACATGTTCTGGAGTTAGACTAACACGGTATTCGTTGTTTTTTATTTCTTTTGGTATTCCAATCACCATAGGGGGCATGTTTATTTATAACGAATTTATGAATTTTATTAAATAAAAATAAAATTTAACATAACATTAATTATCATTCAAATAAGCATATAAAAAAACCCTTTTGACAAGGGTCTTTTGATTGTTTACTGTAACGCTGCGGCATTAAATAAATTACGAACTCTAGTGATTTCGTTTTCATCATTGAATACATGCGTCACATACAGACCGAAAACAATATTTTTATCATCGGCATTCCGTGTAACATTAACGCGCCAAAAACTTTGTACATAATTCCAACCCGATTCCATTTCTTGGTATTCAATCCAAGCATTGTTTAAGCTATTAATATTGAAAGTTGACATAAACTCTTTATCCGAGGCTTTGGCAGCTTCCAAATCTACAGGATCAGCATCCCAATCCATGCTGCCCCATTTAAAATTAGTGTCCTCATTGTAGTATTCATAAGCACCCTCCATGTCATTAAACTCATAGGAATGCATCATTTTTCGAACCTTATTGATGTTTTCATGATGTGAGTACACCGTTCCTCCAATTACCTCATTTGAATTTCTATATATAGCAGTAAACGGGTTTTTATTTACATATGAGCGACTAAACACAATTTTATTGTCGTCGTTTACAACATACTGAAAATGTGCAGGCATGTTGAGTTTGACACCCGTTTTGGTGTGCATTCCAGTATATCTTTCCCAAGAATATACCCAAGTACCTCCAGAGAATTGCGTATCGTCATATTCAACAGCATCAGGATAGCCACTTGATGTGTGCTCAATGTTTAAGTGCGACACCAAACTATTCCAATTTTTCATTGCCTCTAAAAGATCTTCTTTTGTAGCCGCCTCTCTATCAGGGTTCATGTTTAATCCATCATATCCTTTATAATCATCTGCTATCAGGTTCGCAACAGCCAGACTGTCGTTTTGAGAAAATGCTGCTAAGAAATCTAGCACAACCTGATTTGCAGGATGTTTGATATAAATAGCACCATTTTTCTTTTTTTGCGCCATAAGCATCGTGCTTACCGTCAAAATTAGTATTGTTAGTTTAGTTTTCATGTTCTTTAAATTTAATGTTTAAATTAAATAAATTTATATTAAATAATTATTATTTTAACATGAAGTATTGGTGTTGTTAAAAACCTATGGAAAACAAAAAAAATGGAGTAAGAACAGAGCTGAAATCTCTACTACTTTTAGTAAAACAATTTCAACAATGAATGACCGGCATAACGACCTACTGCGTATTCGCCCCGAGATAAAGAAACATCATATGTTTGATACCATGTCTAATGATGAGCGGTTTCAAAACACCACGATACGCCCTATTCTTAAATTGCAACAGCCGTTGCTTGTGGAGGCTTTTATCAATTATGCCAACAAACACAAAGGTGTTTTTTATGAGCTTTCCATTGAAAAAAGGCTGCAATACATCGAAACAGCCATTTGCAAAGACCAAAAATTTCGCAACTCGCTTAAAGGAATGCTGATTGGGCAATTTACCGTTAAGGAATACCAATATTACATTACCAATTCCTCTAAACTAAACAAACGGATGATGAATTTGGTCATTAGCCGACTGCAAGACCAAATTCAACTTTTGGTTCCACATCAGGAACCAAAAGCAGTGTAGGTTAATATTTAAACAATAATCAGTTTTTTAGCTTTATTATTCGTTTTTTAATAAAATCAACAAAATGACCAGTCGCTAACGGAGTCATTTTTTAATATAAAAAGCAATACCAATTTAATACGAAAATAGACTCAAAAAATTTTATATCACCGACTCCCCATCCGAGTTAGTCGTCAGCACGTCACTCATATAATCCACAAAGGGGCGTACGGCTTGTAGGGCAGCGTTTAGGCGATCTAAAAAGTCGGGGGCGGTGGCTTCCGATTGCGTATAAGGTATGCTAAACAGGTGTTGCTTATGCCGCAGCAAATCTATATTGGGATGGTCTTTGGCATAGCCCTTAGGAGCGGTTTTTACGGCATCGCCTTGTAATCCGCCCCAAATGCTTTTAAACGCAGGAGCGTTTATAATGTTTCGATATTCATCGCCGTCCATAGCCAATTCTTGGCGGATACGCTTTAGGTCTGCCGGGTTGGGGTCCCAAAACCCACAGGCTAAAAAAATATCGTTGGGCTTAAGGTGCAAATAATAGCCGCCACGCAATTCGGGTTTGGTGCGGTGCCATGCCATGCCAAAATGGGTTTTATAGGGAGTTTTGTCTTTTGAAAATCGTACATCACGGTAAATGCGGAACAACTTAAAACG
>DLPY01000006.1:0-4112 GCA_002478685.1 Flavobacteriaceae bacterium UBA7446 | reverse complement strand
TATGTTGCTCAAACCACTCCCTGTTGTTGTGCTTTGATAGTTCCCTCAAGAATTTAAATATATTTGGTGACAATGCTTTCATTAATCGTAAATTCCATATAACCATGCGTTGCGCAATGCGATTTGTGCTGGTGTAGCATTTTCCATAGCGGTGATGCCCTTGGCTGGTGACACCGCCACACCAACAGTTCCACTTAGAGTTTTTAGTTTTCCTTCTCGTTCTACTTCAAAAGTTACTTTTTGGTCAGGCATCCAGCTAAAAGATGTGCCAAACAACATATTTAGGGCTCCCATATTTTCTTGTGAAAGCTCAGGTATTTTAGTACCGTTAAAAACACGTAGCAAATCTCCTTCTTGAAAACCAATTTCCATAAGGCGATTGTTAAGTCCTTTAACAGCCAAATCCATGCTACCATCTTCGTTGGGTTTTGGTGCAATAAATGGCGTTCTGGGATCAATCATTATAATACTTTGTAGCTTTTTATCAGTTTCAGATATTGTAACTCCCGCTCTTTCCAAATAACTTTTATATGGAATGGGTGTTTCTCCTTGTATGTAGGTCTCAATAAAGGCACCTACTTCTGGATAGGTCATGGAAATAATTTCATCAAAAAGTTGGTTGTCGTTAAAGGGTGTGTCTACACCATATTTTTTAGCTAACGCTTGCATGACATTTAGGAAACCACGTGTTCCCCCACTCTGCTCTCTGATAATGATGTCCAAACACATATTAATCAACGCACCTTTGTAGTATACATTTTGGTAGTTAGCTTGGTATGGTTCATCAACAATATTGGTACTCATTTCCGTAAATGGCATGTTGTCGTCAAAGCGTTTAGCTCTTGAGATTTTATCCGACATGCGGCCATAAAAATTGTCCTCGTCTATAATGTTTTGTTGTACTTGAAATAAGTTGGCAAAATACTCTGTTGTGCCCTCATACATCCAAAGATGTTGCGACATCACACCTTCATTGTAATTGAAATAATGGACTTGCTCTGAGTGTACGTTTAAAGGGGTTAGGGTATGGAAAAACTCATGCGACACCACATCCACAAGATATTCTTTTAGCGACTCTGTATCCAACCCTTCATAAAACACCACTGTTGTGGAAGTGTGATGTTCCAATGCGCCTTGCATACCTCCGTAGTGTTGTAATTCTTCCATGCTCATGAGCAGTAGTAAGATGTCATAACTTTTGGTGGTATTGGCGTCACCCAAAAAGCGTTTTTGTGCTTGCATCATTTCCTCCAGTGTTTCTTTAAAGTCAGCAGCCTTATGTACGCCTTTTGGTGAATATACAGCTAGATTTACTTCGATATCATCTAATGTAAAAGAAACGCTATCATCGTTAGTATAAAGAATGGGGTCATCAATAATGTTGAAATATCGATCTGCTAGAAATACGTCTTGTGTTGCCGTATGGCTAACCGATTCCATGGAAGAAAAGGGAACCAAATTTGCAGGTGAATCAATGGTCACCTGGTAGGTCCATTCTTTGCCACCCTTAAAGTAGCCTACCATAGCATGTAGATTTAGTAAATAAACTTCATCCTTTTCAATTTTTGTTCCAGCCATTGGATACACTTCTTTGCCTTCTTCACTGTCAAAGGTATCATCAACTAAATAAGTGATGCGATCGAGTTGTTTGCCGTTAATAATTTTCCAAGTATTGTCATCTTCTTTAACAACGGCTAATGATTGCCCCTTTTTATCAAAAGCTTTTACATCAGATATAAATAGCCCAAAATTGGAATATTGATAGGTTCCGGGTATAATGCTTGGCATATAAAAAGTTACCTCACTTGCAGGGAATGGTCCTGGGTCTAGTGTAATTAGAAGTTGGTCATTTTCAACTGCATTTAGATCAATATGGGTTTCAATGGTATTACTTTTTTTATAGGTCAACCCAAGACTTGCGCATCCTTTAAGTATTACAATTAATATTAATAATATAAGATAACGTTGTACAAAAATTAATGATTTCATAAAGTGCAAGTAAATTTGATAAATAGGTACTGAAACAAAATACTCTAAAAGTGTCACAGCATTTAAAGATACAAAAAGCGGGAGAATCTATCTCCCGCATTCCTATATGTTTTTAATAAATCGTAGAATTTACTTTAACACAATTAATTAACCTTGCTAAAGACTATTTTCAGCGTTTCATTAGAATTAGTGATTAATTCAAGAGCTAGTAATTCGTTTTCAATAACATAAGTATGCTCATTGACTTCATCTATTATAGTCAGAATTTCCTCAACAGCAATATTCTCATTTATTTCATTTAGTATTGTCGAAATGTCCTCATCGTAAGGTGTAATTTTTATAATATTGGGTTCAATTTTTTCCCATTCAAGAGACCAACTTTCAGAAACACAACTGAGGCCTTCATTAAAATAAGGAGTCAAAGTACTTGTATTGTCAACTTTGAATTCAATTGTAGAATTTATCGCACAACCAATGAATAAAGTATATTCTTGTTCACTATAAAATACTTTTTCAAGTTTCCAGATACCAACTAAGGGTTCTATTTCTTCAACTTGAACATCATCTTTTTCACAAGAAGTTAGAAAAATAGTGGTAATAAAAAATAAGGATATATAATTAAGATATTTCATTTTAATAAAATTTGGGTTTAAAACACAAACTTAAAAAAAACAGAAATAACAAAAACTACATATCAATCAACAATCTCAACAAATCACTTTTGCCTTGTCTCTAACACATCAATCACTTCTTGCAACGTATATCCTTTAGCTTGTAGCAAAATTAATAGGTGAAAGATTAAGTCGGCACTTTCGTTTAAAAACAGACCTTCATCATTGTCCTTGGCTTCAATAACCGTTTCTACGGCTTCCTCGCCTACTTTTTGCGCAATTTTATTTATGCCTTTAGCAAATAAGCTTGCAACATAACTTTTGTCAGTAGGATTGTTCCTACGGTCAGCTATGGTGGTCTCTAAATCTGATAGAAATCCATAGGAAGTTATATTTTTTTCGTTCCAGCAGGTGTCGTTTCCTTTGTGACAGGCAGGTCCCTTGGGTAATGCTTTAACAAGCAAGGCATCCATGTCACAATCTACAGTCATGGATACCAAACTCAGGTGATTACCACTCTCTTCGCCCTTGGTCCATAGTCGATTTTTACTTCTACTGTAAAAGGTAACCAGTTGAGTTGCTTGGGTTTTGGCAACGGCTTCTGCATTCATATAACCCAGCATCAGTACCGTTTTTGTTTGTGCATCTTGTACTATGGCGGGCACTAGTCCATCTGTGTGTTTACTAAAATCTATGTTCATCGTACCGGTATTTGATGTTGGTCTAAATACTTTTTTAGTTCGGTTATGCCGATTTCTTTAAAGTGGAATACACTTGCTGCTAAAGCAGCATCTGCATTTCCTTCTATAAATGTATCAATAAAATGGCTCATCTCCCCTGCTCCACCAGAAGCAATTACAGGAACACTTACCGTTCTACTTAATTGTTTTAATGCTGTATTGGCAAATCCTAGCTTTGTACCATCGTGATCCATAGATGTAAACAGTAGTTCTCCCGCACCACTTTCCACGGCTTCAGTGGCCCATTCAAAAAGACGTCGTTCTGTTGGTACTTTACCCCCTAACAAGTGCACGACCCATTCATCTTCAATTTGTTTAGCGTCTATAGCAACGACAATGCACTGCGTGCCAAAACGCAGTGCAAGTTCACTAATAAGTTCTGGTTGGCGCACTGCTGCAGAATTGATGGAAACTTTATCTGCGCCGTTTTCTAATAAAACACCGACGTCCTCGATGGAGCTTATGCCACCACCTACCGTAAATGGAATATCAATAGCTTGGGCCACGTCACGGACCAATTTTGCTAGTGTTTTACGTTTTTCTTCAGAAGCTGAAATGTCCAAAAAGACCAATTCGTCAGCACCCTCTTGTGCATAGCGTTGTGCCAGTTCCACCGGATCACCGGCATCACGCAACGACACAAAATTAACCCCCTTAACAGTGCGTCCGTTTTTTATATCTAAACAGGGAATAATGCGTTTGGTAAGCATATTAGTTTTGCTCGGTTTGATACTGCTCTACCTCCTTAAGCGAGATTTTTCTTTCGTAAATA
>DLPY01000036.1 GCA_002478685.1 Flavobacteriaceae bacterium UBA7446 | reverse complement strand
GGTTTGAAAGAAATAAAACCAAGCCGTTTTAAAAACTATGACTAACAAAAAGACAAATTCAGCTTTTACGACTATTTTGAAGAGTTTTTTGTATTTGATTTCTTTACCAAAAAAGAAGCAACCTGCATCTAAAATCGCTGCTATAATTGAGGTTTTTATAAAAAGTAAAACAGGTAAAATAGCATAACCAATCCATTGCCATTTTTCTTGAAAAGTTATGAATTTTTGAACCTGCTCACTAGAAAATTGCTCAATAAGCGAATCAACAAGTAATTCATTCGAATTGAGCAATTTATTAGAGGTCATTCCAAAAATGAAATTTAAAATAGTTAAAATTATAAAGTAATATACTCTTGTCATTTTAGCACTAATATTAAGAGACCTTATTCTTCTTATGCGTAATAAGAGTAATTATTAATGCAATTAAAAGAACAGCATAACAAATAACAGGTATATATTTGTTTGTTAAAATATCAAAGTAGTTTAGTATTAACAATAGTACTGCAACTATTTGAACTATAATTAATGTAAATTTCATAGTCTATATTATTAATAAAAGACTGCCAAAAATTTATTTTTTAGCAGTCTTTTGGTTTAGTTAAACGTTACTTGCAGCATAGCCAAGACAAGCCACGTCTGCTACAATAAAAGCTGCACTAACCCATCCGACTGGATTCCACCAATTAGTTAATACACCTACTCCATAAACAGCACTACCTGCACCTATTCCGACACATAAGCCTCCAACAAAATCACCTGCTGTAAGCTCTTGCATTTGATTTAATTCTAATGTTTTCATAAGAAATTATTTTTAGTTAATGATTAATTTTGTCCAAAACCACAGTTTGAACCTGCTGCAAACCCAGCGGCATATCCAGCAGCTACTACTGCCAAACCTGCTCCAGCTGTTGCAACTGTTAAAAGGAATCCTCCAGCTATTAAGCCAAAAGTAATTCCCCATCCACCTTCACAAGAAATATCGCCTCCTTGTAAGTTCTCCATTTGATTTAATTCTAAAGTTTTCATAAAATATTAATTTTAAATTATACCATTCAAGATTAAAATTAGGTTTAGAAATTGTGAATGGCATTGGCAATTTCATCACCTTTTTGTTTGTCAAATCTGGGTAGTTAACCTTTTTTAACCGTTGTTGTTTTTTAGCCTTGTTGCCAACTGTTAAACAAACACTACCATTACATATAGCCACCCAAAAGGCTTGCTAAACGCATTGCGTTTATTTTCACTATATCCCAAAAAAGTTTAAAGAAAAACACAAAGGTTAAGCGGTTTAAACAATTTGGGGTTATTTGGCACTAATTTAAAAAAAATTAGTATAAAAAAGCGTTTTAAACGCCTTTTTTATCATTCTGCTGTAGTCATGCTACACATGCAACGCACGGTCTTCGGTGGCAGCAAGTGCCGCTTCTTTTACCGCCTCGGCGTAAGTAGGGTGCGCATGGCTCATGCGTGCCAAATCTTCGGCAGAGGCACGGAATTCCATAGCGGTTACCGCTTCTGTAATCAAGTCGGCGGCGCGCGCCCCAATCATATGTACACCCAAAATTTCATCCGTTTGGGCATGTGCCAATATTTTTATAAATCCGTCGGTATCCATACTAGCCCTAGAGCGTCCCAATGCACGCATCGGAAACTGCCCTTTTTTAAAGGCAACTGCGCTTTCTTTTAATTCCTCTTCCGTTTTTCCAACAGAAGCCACTTCGGGCCAGGTATAAATCACATTTGGAATCAGGTTATAATCGATATGCGGTTTTTGACCTGCCAAAAACTCAGCAACCAATACCCCTTCTTCTTCGGCTTTATGCGCCAACATCGCCCCACGTACCACATCGCCAATGGCATAGATGTTTGGTGCGGTGGTTTGTAGTTTTTCGTTTACCTCAACCTGTCCACGTTCATTTAGCGTAACCCCTGCAGCCTCGGCGTTCAGTCCATTCGTATAGGGTCTTCTGCCTACAGAAAGCAAACAATAATCGCCCTCAAACTTCTGAGGTGCGCCTTTTTTATCGTTTGCGGTAACAGTAATCGTATCGCCATTACGCTCCACAGCGGTTACTTGGTGCGAAAGGTGAAATTTCACCCCTTGTTTTTTCATCACTTTCATCAACTCTTTAGAAAGCGCAACGTCTAACACAGGGCTTATGCGGTCTGCGTATTCAATTACGCTCACCTCCGCGCCCAATCGGCGGTACACTTGCCCCAATTCCAATCCAATAACGCCACCACCAATCACCACAAGGTGTTTTGGGATTTCGCTAAGCTCCAACGCCTCAGTAGAGGTAATAATGCGTTCCTTATCCAACGCAATAAAAGGCAAACTTCCGGGTGTAGATCCCGTAGCAATAATGGTGTGTTTTGCTTCAATGATTTGTGCGTCTTTACCTGTAATGTTGATATGCGTAGCATCTTTAAAAGAGCCCAAACCACGCAATACGGTAATCTTGTTTTTATCCATCAAAAAATCAATTCCCTTAACGGTTGTGGAAACCACCTCGCGCTTACGGGTAATCATTTGTGCAAAATTGACTTTTACGGCTCCGTCAATATCAATGCCGTGGGTTTTAAAATCTTTAACCGCCGTTTCGTAGTGATGCGAAGAATCCAACAACGATTTTGAAGGAATACAACCCACATTAAGGCAGGTTCCACCAAGTGTAGGTTCTTTTTCAATTACAACAGTTTTCATACCCAATTGCGCACAACGAATGGCAGCAACATATCCTCCGGGACCTGAGCCAATAACGGCAACATCAAATTGATTCATTTTTTTGATTTAGTTTTACAAATGTACAATGAAGCGGGCAATCGTTAGATATGCTTTTTACTATTCCGAACAAAATCGTATTATTACGCAACAAATGAAACAAAAACCTACCCTATCGCTAGGCATTGCCATCCTTCCTGTACTTGTTTTAGTCGTTCTATTATCTGTAAATGTAGGCGTTTATGGCGATGATGCCTTAAGCGGTTCTAATCAATTTATACTGCTATTGGGCGGTGCTGTTGCTGCGCTTATTGGCTTTAGGCAACACATTTCGTACAAAGAAATGTTGGCGCAGGTTGCGGAAAATCTAAAATCCGTTACGGGGGCTATTCTTATCTTGCTTTTTGTAGGTGCGTTGGCAGGCACGTGGTTGCTTAGCGGCATTATCCCTGCCATGATTTACTATGGGTTGCAAATCTTGCACCCTACCTATTTTTTGGCAGCCTGTATTGTTATTTGTGCGCTGATATCTGTGGCAACAGGAAGTAGCTGGACAACTTCGGCTACGGTTGGTATTGCACTTATCGGCATTGGAAAAGCCATGGGGCTTCCTGTGGGTATGATTGCAGGAGCGGTTATTTCTGGGGCATATTTTGGCGATAAAATGTCACCCCTTAGCGATACGACCAACCTTGCCCCTGCTATGGCTGGCGGGGAATTGTTTGCACACATCCGTTATATGACACTAACGACTGTACCTACCATTTTGGTTACGCTATTGGTGTTTCTTATTATTGGATTTACACAAAACCCTGAAAGTGTAGTCCAAACAGATGCATTACTCTTGGCAATAAAAGAGCGATTTTCCATCAATCCGTTGCTGTTTTTAGCACCGATAACAGTGGTCATTATGATTGCAAAAAAAACACCGCCGTTGGTTGCGCTGCTTGTCGGTACGCTGTTGGGTGTTTTGTTTGCCCTTATTTTTCAGCAACCGCTACTGGCTTTGTTAGCTAATCAAGATGTTGTTTCGTGGTCGGATAGCTACAAAGTAATCATGGATGCCATCACGGTTTCTACCACTATCGAAACCAGTAATCCGCTGCTAAACGACTTATTCCAATCGGGAGGAATGGCAGGGATGCTTGGCACTATTTGGCTGATTATTTGTGCCATGGTTTTTGGCGGAATTATGGGTGCTATTGGTGCACTCGAAGCCTTAAGCGCTGCCTTGTTGCGCTGGGCAAAAAGTACTTTTCAGCTTTTTGCAAGTACGGTGGCTTCCTGTTTGGCAATAAACATTACGGCATCCGACCAGTACCTTTCGATTGTGGTGCCGGGAAAAATGTTTGACAAAGCCTACAGAGACCGTGGGTTAGCACCAGAAAACCTCAGTCGAACCCTTGAAGACTCAGGTACGGTAACTTCTGTTTTGGTGCCATGGAATACCTGCGGTGCGTACCAGTCTGGTGTGCTCGGGGTTTCTGTAGCGGAGTATTTTGTGTATGCTATTTTTAACTGGCTTAGTCCATTTACCACACTGCTTTACGCTGCCATTGGATTTAAAATCAAAAAGCTTTTACATTAGCATCAATACTGCTTATTTATATATAGATTTTAAAAATCAACTCAAGCTTTAAATAGCTGCTATTTTCATACATTTAACAAACAAAAAATATTAAATATGAGCGAAAGTAAATGCCCCTTCCACGGTTCAACAACAACCCCTAACCTTGGAACGCAAAACAAAGATTGGTGGCCAAACCAATTAAATTTAGACATTTTACGTCAACACGACACCAAGAGTAATCCTTTGGCAAATTTTGACTACAAAAAAGAAGTTAAAAATCTTGATATCGAAGCAGTAAAAAATGATATTAAAACTGTACTACGCGATAGTCAAGACTGGTGGCCTGCAGATTACGGACATTATGGGCCATTTTTTATTCGCATGACCTGGCATGCTGCTGGAACTTACCGTACCGGTGATGGTCGTGGGGGCGCTGCGACAGGGGCACAGCGCTTTGCTCCATTAAATTCATGGCCAGACAATGGAAACTTAGACAAAGCTAGAAGACTACTTTGGCCAGTTAAGGAAAAATATGGAAATCTTTTGAGTTGGGCAGATTTGCTTGTTCTTGCAGGCAATGTTGCCATTGAAGATATGGGTGGTCCAAATCATGGTACAGCCCTTGGTAGAGAAGATATTTGGCATCC
>DLPY01000031.1 GCA_002478685.1 Flavobacteriaceae bacterium UBA7446 | reverse complement strand
TGACTGCCAGTCAAGCGCTCTAGCCAACTGAGCTACATCCCCGTAGAAGGCAAACTTACTAAAAATCATAAAGTCGACATCGTCAAATAAAGTCATAATTTTATGCCATGAAACACAATGCTAAGATTGTCGTTTATACTACTATTATAGGACCGTACGATGGGCTTCTACCACAACCAAAATTTAATGGAGTAGATTATGTTTGCTTTACCGATCAAAATTTCCGCTCAAAAACATGGAAAATAACTCCCCTTCAAGCCAAAGCACTTAGTCCGGCACGTACGTCCAGGCATCCTAAAATTGTTCCTCACGCTTATTTAAAAAAATACGACTACTCTATTTACATAGACGGTAACATCTTACTGATTAGAAATCCTATTCCATTACTTAAAGAGGTGTTGGCACATGCGCCAATGGGAATTTTTGACCACAATCAATGTTCCGATGCGCGTGATTGTGTTTACAAAGAACACCAAGCCATTATTGATTTATACCTTGAAAGCGGCGTGTTGAAAGATGATTTTCAAGTTATGGAAACCCACATGAAACGCTATCGTGATAGTGGATATCCAGAAAATAATGGTCTGATTGCTGCAACTGTAATGCTGCGAAATCATCACCACCCTGATGTCATCAAAACAATGGAAACATGGTGGGATGAATTTTGCCATGGTAGTAAGCGCGACCAACTAAGCTTTAACTTCGCTGCCTGGAAAAACAACTTCTCGCCTTTCATTATTAATGGTGACGTACGTAACAATCCGTATTTTTACATGATTGGTGTTCACCGCAAAAGCTATAAAGGCAAGTATTTACGTTACAAACTAAAACGTATTTTTGGACGCATAAAACATCCAAAGCCAACGGTATGACAATAGGAACGCTTACAACCCAACACAAAAACGGTGTGGCAACCATTACCTTTGCGCACCCAAAACATAACTGTTTCCCTCAAGCCCAATTAACTGCACTTACGAAATCCATAATCGCTGCTGCAAAAGACAATGATGTTCATGCTATTTTATTACAAAGTAATCCTTCCAAAGCCTTTTGTGCGGGGGCTTCGTTTGATGAGCTTTTAGAAATACAAACCCCTGAACAAGGCAAAATCTTTTTTATGGGCTTTGCCAACCTGATAAATGCTATGCGTATGTGTTCAAAACCTATAGTAGGGCGGATTCACGGTAAAGCCATAGGTGGTGGTGTGGGTATTGTTGCTGCTTGCGATTATTCTGTGGCTACTGCAGCCGCACAAGTACGCCTATCCGAATTGGCGATTGGAATTGGTCCTTTTGTGATTGCCCCTGCGGTGGAACGTAAAATTGGAACGGCGGCATTAGCTTCTTTGGCCTTACAGCCGAAACAATGGAAGTCTGCCGATTGGGCACTAAAACACGGTCTTTTTACAGAAGTATATGCTGATTTTGATGCGGCTAATAATGCAGTTATTGCAAAAGCCAATCAGTTAGCAAAGTATGCGCCCAAAGCTGTCGCTGAACTTAATAAAACCCTTTGGGCAAACACCGATCATTGGGAAGAACTTCTTCCAAAAAACGCTGAAATTTCGGGAAGACTCTTACTTTTGCCTGAAACACAAAAGACGCTTCAACAACTTAAAGCCTAGTCATGAGTAAAATTCGTATTACCAAAAGTTTTGGCTTCGAAACCGCCCACGCCCTATACGGATATGATGGGCTTTGTAAAAATGTACACGGACATAGTTATAAATTAGATGTAACCGTCATGGGAACTCCCATAAACGACCCAAAAAACGTAAAGTACGGTATGGTTATCGACTTCAAAGACCTGAAAAAAATCGTTAAATCAGAGATTGTAGAAGTTTTTGACCACGCTACGGTATTTAATCAAAACACGCCCCATGTAGAGCTAGCAAAAATCATGGAACAAAATGGTCATAAGGTTATTTTTATGGATTATCAGCCAACTACTGAGGAAATGATTATTGATTTTGCTTCCAAAATTCAAGCAAAATTGCCCAAAAATGTCACCCTTCACCACTTACGATTACGAGAAACCTCCAGCTCATATGCAGAGTGGCACGCTGCAGACCAGTAATTTGTACTTTTGCAACATGAACATACCCAAAGGGAAAAAAGTCTATTTTGCTTCCGACAATCATTTGGGCGCACCAAATATTGAAAAAAGCAAGGTGCGCGAAAAGCAATTTGTTGCCTGGCTCGATAAAGTCAAAGACGATGCCGCCGCCATTTACTTGTTGGGCGATTTGTTTGATGTGTGGATTGAATACAAACGAGTAATCCCAAGAGGATTTGTAAGAGTATTAGGTAAGCTCGCTGAGGTTGCCGATAGTGGGATTCCCATCTATTTTTTTGTGGGAAATCACGATATGTGGATGCAAGATTATTTTGAAACCGAATTGGGAATTCCTGTCTTCTTCGAACCCCAAAAACTTGAATTTAACGGTAAATCATTTTTCATTGGGCATGGTGACGGACTTGGTCCTAGCGACAAGGGCTATAAGCGTATGAAAAAAGTGTTTCGCAATCCTTTTATTCAGTGGATGTACCGCCTTATTCACCCCGATTTGGGAATGCGATTTGCCCAATATCTTTCTCTCAAAAATCGCCTAATATCTGGAAATGAGGATAAAGTTTATAATGGACCGGAAGGCGAATGGCTGGTACATTATTGTCGTAAAAAATTGGAAACACAAAACATTGATTATTTTATTTTTGGACATCGTCATTTGCCCCTTGACATTGAGTTGTCAAAAACATCGCGCTACATAAATTTGGGAGATTGGTTAGAGTATAACACCTACGCCGTTTTTGATGGTAGTATGCTCACTCTTAGCACTTGGGAGGCACCATGATTGAACAAAAAACACACCACTACGAGTATGCCGTACTTGTTGGGATTATCAATCAGCAACAAAATGAACAACAAGTCCAAGACTATATGGACGAGTTGGCATTTTTGACCCTTACCGCAGGAGGTGAGGTAAAAAAACGGTTTACTCAAAAACTAGATAATCCAAACCCCAAAACCTTTATAGGAACTGGCAAGATGGAAGACGTGTTAGCTTATGTAAAAACGCATGACATTAGTACTGTTATCTTTGATGATGAATTAACACCAGCCCAACAAAGCAATATCGAAGAGCTATTAAAATGTAAAATTTTAGACCGCACGGGTCTTATTTTAGACATTTTTGCGCAGCGCGCTAAAACAAGCTATGCCCGAACACAGGTAGAGTTGGCGCAATATCAATATTTATTACCACGACTAAAAGGACTTTGGACACACTTAGAACGTCAACGAGGAGGTATTGGAATGCGTGGTCCTGGAGAAACAGAAATTGAAACCGACCGCCGTATTGTGCGAGATAAAATTTCATTGCTTAAAAAGAAACTGACTACCATTGACCGCCAAATGGCAACCCAGCGAGGCAACCGAGGTGCTTTGGTACGCGTGGCATTGGTAGGCTATACCAATGTGGGAAAATCTACGCTTATGAACGTATTGAGCAAAAGCGATGTTTTTGCCGAAAATAAACTCTTCGCAACATTGGACACCACAGTGCGTAAAGTGGTGGTAGAAAACCTTCCGTTTTTACTTTCCGACACGGTAGGATTTATACGCAAACTGCCCACCCAATTGGTAGAAAGTTTTAAAAGCACGCTAGACGAAGTACACGAAGCAGACCTATTGTTGCATGTGGTAGATTTGGCACATTCGCAGTTTGAACAGCATATAGCTTCTGTTAACGAACTTCTTGCCGAACTAAAGGTGAAAGACAAGCCTACCCTCATGGTGTTTAACAAAATTGATGCGTATACACCTGAAACCTTTGATGAAACCGATTTGATTGCAACACGGGGCACGGAACACTATTCACTTGAAGAATGGAAAGAAACCTGGATGGCAAAAACCCAAGGGGATGCGGTGTTTATTTCAGCAGTCAAAAAGAAAAACCTACAGCACTTTAGGCAACGCCTTTATCAAAAGGTGCGAGAATTGCATATAACCCGTTTTCCATACAACCATTTTCTCTACCCCAAAATTGAGATTGAGGGTTGACTACAACTTCATGCGGATACCCACACCAAATACTTCGCGCACTTGTAGGCGCTTTACCGCATTGTCATCATAAACCAATTGAAGAATCAGGTTGGTAGATATATGTTCGTTTACTTGTAGTTCAGATGCAATTTGATAGTCTATGTCTACATTTTCTGCCTTATCCAAATAGTCAGAATACAACCCAAGGCGTTGCTCAAGGGTCATGTTTTCCATGGGAGAAAACTTGTAAAATGCATTTACAGACGCACCCAATTCAAAGCGGTGGTTATCGCCTTTACGAACCCCAAAATATTCTTTGCCCTCGGGCAAATCCATCGTAAACTTTCGGTTTACTAAGGTTATTCGTTGGGTAAAAGGGGCAATATTTACCCATAAATTTTTGGACTTTTTCCAATACAAACCAACCCCCAACTGAATGTAAACAGGAGAGAAAAAATGAGTTCTAAGACTTCGGGTTTCGTTGCCTTCTGCATCTTCACCGTAATTGTAGCCACGTGAAAACTGTGTTTTTAGCCCAAATACGGAAGAGTAGCTCCAAGTGTTGGTAAATTTTTTACCTAAAAAAGATTGTAAGTCAAAACGGTCGTTGGTTTTACGCAAAAACTTGGTGTCGCTGAGCTTAGTCAGCCCAAAATCGCCTAAAAATTTAGTATCCCAGTTCCATCCGTTTTTGCTATAGTTGAGATCGTAATCGGCATGAAAACTCAACGAAATACTATTTTGCCCACCAGAAGCCCATTCGCTAAATGCCGCTTGATTAAAAAGAAGTTTGGCAACACCACCTTTTTTCCAATCTGTTTCTGGTGTTTGTAGGGAGTCGGTTTGGGCGTAAAGCATGGCATTTATAAGTATAAAACAAAGTGCTATGCTTTTTTTCATGGACTACTTTTTTGATTTCGAATACAAAGGTACTGAAGAACAGGCTTCGCCGTAAGACAATTTTCGTACCACAGGAATTAATTTTGCCGCCAGTATGCCCATGGCTTGCTGTGGAACGGGCTTATTGGTACAGCCCTTTATCATGACTAGTCCATTTTGGTATGGCGTGGTATCAAAAACAGCTAACTTTTCAACAAAAAGATAGCGTTCCAAATCGTCAATGGTGCCCACTACAGCTGATTTGGCTATAGGTTGCAAATAACGCACCAAAAGTAGCGTAGCCCATTGTGGCACCAGCACATCCTCTGGGCAATACACCGCCACAAAATGATCTTCATAGGTTGTCCAATTATGATTTTTCAAACGATCTCTGAACGATTGTTCACGCAATACTGCGCCCTCATCTAAAAAAACAGTAATGGAAAGTAGTGTACGCGGCCCTCTAGGGTATAACTCTTCCAAGTCAATTACTTGAAGGGCGCTATTTGCCACACGATTGACAATTTCTTTTGCCATTATAAAAATCCGAGTTCAAGCTTGGCTTCATCGCTAATCAAATCACGCGTCCACGGTGGGTCGAATGTAAGTTCCAACTCCACTTCTTTGACCTCGTCTAACGAGCGTACTTTCTCTTTTACTTCTTGCGGAAGACTTTCTGCAACAGGGCAATTGGGTGTGGTTAGCGTCATCAATATTTTTACGTCGTTGTCTTCATTAACGAACACATCATAAATAAGTCCCAATTCGTAAATATCTACAGGAATTTCAGGGTCATAAATGGTTTTCAAAACCTTTACGATTTTTTCTCCAAGTGCAGTAGTATCCATCATGATGTGAGTTGTGTTTGGTACGCTATGGCGTACATTTTTAGTTGCTTAATCATTGAAACCAACCCATTAGCCCGAGTTGGCGAAAGATGCTCTTTAAGCCCAATTTTGTCAATAAAAGTCGTATCGGCTGCCAAAATATCTTTAGGGTGTTGATTTGAAAAAACACGAATGAGAATTGCAATAATCCCCTTCGTAATAATAGCATCGCTATCAGCAGTAAAAACGATGTTGTTTTTCTCAAGTTCGGCGTGTACCCAAACTTTACTTTGGCATCCTTTGATAATGTGGTCGTCAGTTTTGTACTTGGGCGCAATCAACGGCAGTGATTTCCCAAGTTCAATCATGTATTCGTAGCGTTGCATCCAATCGTCAAATAGGGCAAATTCTGCTACAATTTCCGCTTGCTGTGCTGCTATACTCATAGGTTAAAGATACGGATTAGCGCAACATGGCAACGGCTTTTTCAACGCCAGTTACAAATCGTTCTACTTCTTCGAGGTTATTGTAAAAGGCAAACGATGCCCGCACCGTTCCTGGAATTTGGTAAAAATCCATAATTGGTTGACAACAATGGTGTCCTGTTCTTACAGCAATCCCCATTTTGTCTAACAATGTGCCAATGTCGTAAGGATGCAGTCCGTCAATATTAAATGAAATTACTGCAACCTTATTTGGTACATCGCCATAAATACGCAAGCCATGAATTTGCTTTAGCTTTTCTGTGGCATGTTGAAGTAAATCATTTTCATGGGCTGCAATGGCGTCAAAGCCAATGCTGTTCATATAATCTATAGCTGCACCAAAACCTACACCACCTGCAATGTTTGGAGTGCCCGCTTCAAACTTATGAGGCAAATTGGCATAGGTTGTTTTGTCAAAAGTTACTTGTTCTATCATTTCACCACCACCTTGATAAGGTGGAAGTTTACGCAACCACTCTTCTTTTCCATAGAGCATACCAATTCCTGTTGGACCGCAAATTTTATGCGCGGAGGTAGTATAAAAGTCCACATTTAGAGCTTGTACATCGGGAATCAAATGAGGTGTAGCTTGTGCGCCATCTATAAGCACAGCAGCTCCCACCGAGTGTGTTTTTTCAATAATGTGTTCTATGGGGTTGATAATGCCAAGTGCGTTAGACACGTGATTTACAAAAACTACTTTAGTTTGCTTGTTTACAAGTTGGTCAAAAGCGTCAATATCTAAAATTCCCGCATCTGTCATGGGAATTACCTTTAGCGTTGCCCCCGTGCGCTCACAAAGCATTTGCCAGGGTACAATATTGGCGTGATGCTCAAGAGCAGATACAATGAGTTCATCTCCTTTAACAAGTAATGACGCAAATCCATGTGCCACCAAATTAATGGCATGAGTAGTACCAGAGGTTAGGATAATTTCATGCGCATGTTTGGCATTAAAATGCTGCTGAATTTTTTGTCTTGCCGCTTCAAATTGATCTGTTGCCTCTTGGCTAAGCGCATGTACCCCTCTGTGGATATTGGCGTTGGTATGTTTATAATAATCGCTTATGGCGTTGATTACGGGCAGTGGGGTTTGTGATGTCGCAGCATTGTCCAAATATACAAGCGGTTGACCATTTACCTCACGGTGCAAAATGGGAAAGTCGTTTCGAATTTGCGCTAAATCAAGCGAAGTCTCAAACATCAAATCCAATATTTACGCCCAATTTGTTAGCAATCAATTTGTTAATGCGTTTTTTTACAGAGTCAATTTGGACACTTTGCAGCACATTATTGGCAAAGGCATAAGTCAATAATCCACGTGCCTCTTTTTTGGGAATACCGCGTGTTTGCAAATAGAATAGCGCGTTTTCATCCAATTGACCAATCGTACAACCATGGCTACATTTTACATCATCGGCAAAAATTTCAAGTTGCGGTTTGGTGTTAATGCTTGCCTTATCGTCCAACAAAATATTGTTGTTTTGTTGAAAGGCATTGGTCTTTTGCGCTTCTTTTTCAACAACGATTTTTCCATTGAAAACACCAGTGGCATTTTCGGCAAAAATGCCTTTGTAGTCCTGATGACTTTCACTGTTTAGGTGAGCGTGGTGAACAAGTGTATGATGGTCTACAAACTGCTTTCCTTCAATAAGGGTTATACCTTTCATTGTGGAATTGATTTCGGGAGCTTTGTGGTAGAAATTCAGGTTGTTTCGTGTAAGCTTTCCACCAAAAGAAAACGTATGCACTTTAGCATGGCTGTGTTTTTGTTGCGAAATGTAGGTGCTGTCTATAAGCGATGCTTCAGTGTGGTCGTTTTGAATTTTGTAGTAATCCAACTGGGCATTTTTTTCCGTAAAAATTTCGGTAACTACGTTAGTGAATGTAGCACCAGAAATTAAACTTTGATGACGCTCCACAATTTGTATTTCAGCATTTTTTTCTAGCACAATTAAGTTTCGTGGTTGAAGTAGCAAATTCGGATTTTTGTCAGTAGCAAAATGAATAATTTGGACTGGTTTTTCTACCACTTTTCCTTCAGGGACATAAATGTACGCGCCTTCTTTGGTAAAAGCTGTATTAAGTGCTGTTAGCGAATCTTCTTTTTCCGCAATTTGATTAAAGTATTTTTTGATTATAGGCGCATATTTGCGTTTGCTTAGGGCGGCAGAAAGCAAACAAATGTCTGCGCCATCATGGGTTGTTTCAGACAAATAAGCGTTGTAAACACCGTCCATAAATACAATTTTATAGGTATCTACGTCTTGTAAAATGTATTCCTTGACATCTTCAAGTTTTAGGTTTGCCTCCTCTTTAGGAAACACTGAAAACTGACTTTTCGTAAGATTTCGTAACGAAGTATATTTCCAATCCTCTTGTTTTTTGGTTGGAAACCCTTGTTGTTCAAACACATCAATGGCAGCGGCACGCTGATCTTGCAGTTTGTGCTGCGGACCATCTTGAGCGTCAAACGCCAAATAGGAAGACAATAAGGTTTCTTTTAAATCCATTATGCACCTTGCTTTATCCAGTCGTAGCCTTTTTCTTCAAGCTCTAAAGCCAATTCCTTAGTCCCCGACTTTACAATTCTGCCCTCGTGCAATACATGAACAAAGTCAGGAACAATATAATCCAGCAAACGCTGATAGTGGGTAATAACCACAATGGCGTTGTCTTTGCCTTTTAGTTTGTTTACCCCATTTGCTACGATGCGGAGCGCATCGATATCAAGCCCCGAATCGGTCTCGTCTAAAATGGCAAGTTTGGGTTCGAGCATTGCCATTTGAAAAATTTCGTTTCGTTTTTTTTCACCACCCGAAAACCCTTCGTTTAGCGAGCGTGACAAAAAACGCGAATCGATTTCTAAAAGTGCCGCTTTTTCACGGATTTTTTTTAGCATTTCGTTAGCAGGCATTTCATCAAGCCCTTTCGCTTTTTGGGTTTGATTGATAGCTGTTTTGATAAAATTGGTAACCGATACACCTGGAATTTCTACAGGATATTGAAAAGACAAAAAGATGCCTTTGTGCGCACGTTCGTCTGCGCTAAGTTCGGCAATATCTTCACCGTCAAACAAAATACTTCCTTGTGAAATATCGTATTCTTCATGTCCGGCGATCACTGTTGAAAGTGTACTTTTACCCGAACCGTTTGGTCCCATAATGGCGTGTACTTCACCAGGCTTTACGTCTAAGTTAATCCCCTGAAGGATGGTTTTGCCTTCGCAACCGGCATGTAAATTGTCTATGCTTAGCATAAGTTAATTGGGTTTGAGAATGGAATTATCGGTAGGATTTACAAGTGAATCTATGGATGTTATTTTAATGCGTTTGTCCCAACCTTCTTCGCCAGGATATTTATTTTCTACTTTTCCTTTAACATAAACGGGAATCATATCGTATTTATCACGCTTTAGGGGGCTACATAAGTCGTGCAACTCATGCATTTTTTCATCTATAATGACGCCATAAATTTCCGTTCCTGTGTTTAGCACAGCAGCATCCGCCAAGTATAAAAATTCACCGTAAAACTGTGGATTTGTATCAGTCTTTTTGGACGGTTGCGCACAGGCAGTTACAAAAGTAATAAATAAAACGAAATGTAATGTTCTCATAATTTAGGATTTATCCAACAGAGCCCTCAAGTGAAATTTCTAATAATTTTTGCGCTTCCACAGCAAACTCCATTGGCAGTTTATTTAAGACTTCTTTGCTAAAACCATTTACAATAAGGGCGATGGCTTTTTCGGTGTCAATGCCACGTTGGTTACAATAAAAAATCTGGTCTTCGCCAATTTTACTTGTGGTGGCTTCGTGTTCTATTTTGGCGGTTTTACTTTTAGCTTCAATGTACGGGAAGGTATGCGCTCCACATTTATTTCCCATAAGAAGCGAATCACACTGGGAAAAATTCCGTGAATTTTTGGCATTTGCCCCAACTTTTACCAATCCGCGGTAGCTGTTTTGGGAGTGTCCAGCAGATATCCCTTTGGAAATAATGGTGCTTTTGGTGCGTTTGCCCAAATGAATCATTTTAGTGCCTGTATCCGCTTGCTGATAATTATTGGTTAGTGCGATGGAATAAAACTCACCAATGCTATCGTTACCTTTCAAAATACATGACGGATATTTCCATGTCACTGCTGAGCCCGTTTCGACTTGCGTCCATGAAATTTTAGAACGCTCGTGACAAATACCACGTTTGGTAACAAAATTAAATACACCACCATTACCGTCTTTATCTCCTGGGAACCAATTCTGCACGGTAGAATATTTGATTTCAGCATCGTCTAGCGCAATGAGTTCTACCACTGCTGCGTGTAACTGATTTTCGTCTCGGGCAGGCGCTGTACATCCTTCCAAATAACTCACATAACTTCCTTCGTCTGCGATTACAAGGGTGCGTTCAAACTGCCCTGTACCCGCTTGATTGATGCGGAAATAGGTAGAAAGCTCCATTGGACAATGCACTCCTTTGGGGATGTAGCAAAATGAACCATCGGAGAAAACAGCAGAATTGAGCGCAGCATAATAATTATCGGTTCGTGGAATTACTGAACCAATATATTTTTGAACCAATTCGGGATGTTCCTGAATGGCTTCAGAGATGGAGCAGAAAATAATCCCTTTTTCAGCTAACGTATCTTTAAATGTTGTGGCTACAGATACAGAATCCATCACAATATCTACCGCTACGCCCGCCAAACGCTTTTGTTCTTCAAGTGAAATGCCTAGTTTTTCAAAGGTTTGTAAAAGTTCTGGATCTACATCGTCTAAGCTGTCGTATTTCGCTTTCGCTTTAGGTGCAGAATAATAGGCTATTTCTTGCAAATTGGGTTTGGGATAGTTTACGTTTGCCCAGTCGGGCTCTTCCATTTGCAGGAACTTTTCATAGGCTTCTAACCGCCATTTGAGCATCCATTGCGGCTCGTTTTTACGTGCTGAGATAGCACGAATCACGTCTTCGTTTAACCCCACAGGAAACGTATCCGACTCAATATCGGTGTAAAAACCGTATTCGTACTCTTTGGTTTCGAGTTCTTTTTTTAATTCTTCTTCTGTGTATGCCATAACAATTTTTTAAAGCGAAAAACTTTCGCCGCACCCACACGTTCTGTTGGCATTTGGATTGTTAAATACAAATCCTTTGCCGTTTAATCCTCCCGAATATTCGAGTGTAGTTCCTACAAGATACAAAAAGCTTTTTTTATCAACTACAATGCGCACGTCGTTGTCCTCAAAAACTTTATCGTTATCACTTAGCGTTGTGTCAAATGTGAGCTCATAAGACAAGCCTGAGCATCCGCCACTTTTGACACCCACGCGCACAAAATGCGACTGCGTGTCAACGCCGTCCTGTTGCATCATCTGCACTACCTGGTCTCGAGCCTCTAGAGAAACTTTAATCATAGCCTTATTTGGATCAATTCCAATGGACAAATATACCACATTTCACGAGGATACAATAGTAATGCGATAGGGTTTACAAATAGTGAAATTACACATCACAACAAAATACGCTAAGTTTGCGCCATGATTGAAGACCAAAAACCTTCCAAAACCACGCTGGAATCGTTGGGCGAATTCGCCTTAATAGAGCATCTTACAAAAGCAGCAAAAGTAACTATGCCTTCTACAAAACTCAGCATCGGCGATGATGCTGCGGTTTTAAACCACAGTGGTGAAACTGTCGTTAGTACGGATATGTTAGTCGAGGGTGTTCACTTTGATTTGGGTTATATGCCACTAAAGCATTTGGGGTATAAAGCGGTGGTGGTGAACCTGTCAGATATTTATGCCATGAATGCACAAGCAACACAAGTGTTGGTCTCGTTGGCTGTTTCCAACCGATTTACGCTAGAGGCATTGGAGGAATTGTATGCAGGGGTGCATTTGGCGTGCAAAACCTATTGCCTAGACTTAGTGGGTGGTGATACCACATCTTCCAAAAAAGGGCTACAACTTTCGGTTACGGCGGTGGGTGTGGCACCCAAAACAGGAGCAGTAAAGCGTAGCGGTGCTGCCGAAAGTGAGCTTTTGGTAGTTTCGGGTGATTTGGGCGCTGCTTATATGGGCTTACAGGTATTGGCGCGCGAAAATGAGGTTTTTAAAGCCAATCCCAATCATCAACCCGATTTAGACCCATACAACTATTTGGTAGAACGCCAACTCAAACCTGAGGCTCGGAAAGATATCGTTAATCTTCTTGAAAATTTGGATGTAGTGCCTACGTCTATGATTGATATTAGTGATGGACTCTCCTCTGAAGTGTTGCATTTGTGTACCCAAAGTGATGTGGGTTGTAGGTTATACGAAGAAAAAATTCCGTTAGATCCTCAGCTTATTTCGGTATGTGAGGAATTTAACATCGATAGTACTACTATTGCCTTAAGTGGTGGTGAAGATTATGAATTGCTTTTCACCATAAAACAAGACGACTACGACAAGATTAAAGGCAATCCAAACCTTAGCGTTATTGGACATATGACTCCAAATGCAGACGGGGTTTGCTTAGTTACCCGTGGGAATGAAGTTATTCCGTTAAAAGCCCAAGGCTGGAAGGCGTTTTAAGTGTTCATCAATTCCTCAATTTCATCAGGGTCAATGGGAATGTTTTCCATAAGGTTTTTGGGAGCTCCGCTAGATTGTACTACCACATCGTCTTCGAGGCGTATGCCAAAACCTTCTTTGGGCACATAAATACCAGGTTCTACCGTAAACACCATATTGGCTTGTATGGGTTCGTCAAGTAGCCCGTAGTCATGAGTATCTAGGCCCAAATGATGCGAAGTCCCGTGCATAAAATACTTTTTATATGCCTCGACGTTTTCGTTAACTTCTTTTTTTGTTAGGAACTCCAAATCCACCAGTGCGCTACTCATTAGTCTTCCCACTTCTTTGTGGAATTTTTTCCATAAAACGCCAGGTTGCAGCAATTGCGTGGCTTCATTTTTCACTTTAAGTACGGCATCGTATACAGCACGCTGACGCGTGGTAAATTGTCCAGAAACTGGAATTGTCCGGGTCATGTCAGAGGAATAATTGCCGTACTCGGCACCCACATCCAGCAGTAATACATCGCCTAATTTGCATTGTCGGCAATTTTCAATGTAATGTAACACATTGCTATTAGCACCTGAGGCAATTATGGGCGTGTAAGCAAATCCTTTAGAGCGATTTCGTAAAAACTCATGTGCAAATTCAGCTTCGATTTCATGTTCCCAAACGCCAGGCTTTACAAAACTTAGAATACGCCTAAACCCTTTTTCGGTGATATTACAAGCGTGTTGTATTTGCGCAATTTCTTGGGGGTCTTTTACGCTGCGCAGTGCTTGTAAAATAAAATTACTTTTTTTGTAAGTGTGCTTAGGGAATTGCTTCTTACACCAATCAATAAATCTATCTTCTCTGGTTTGAGTTTCTACCTTAGCGCGGTAGTGCTCGTTGGTATTGATATAAATGTGATCCACATTTTTTGCCAACTCCAAAAAAGTTTTTTCAAATTCATTTGTCCATAAAACCGTTTCTAATCCTGATAACTTAGTGGTTTCTTCTTTGGTAAGTTTATGTCCTTCCCAAACGGCTATGTGTTTATTGGTTTCACGAACAAAAACCATTTCGCGCTGTGCTGGGTTTTTGGCATGGGGATATAAGACAAGAATAGTTTCTTCTTGGTCAATGCCGGTCAGGTAAAACAAATCACGGTGTTGAGCGAAGGGTAGGGTGCTATCGGCACTTATTGGATAAATGTCATTGGAGTTAAAAACAGCAATGCTGTTGGGTTTTAGCTGTGCTATAAATCGTTGGCGGTGTTGGCTAAAAATAGATGCGGGTAGTGGAGTGTATTTCATATCGTAAAGTAAAAAAATTATATTCACATAAAATTAAAACCATGAAATACATCTTATTTCTTCTTGGATTTGCGGTTGCCCTTGCGCAACCTAAACCTACATCACCTACTAAACTACGTCAAGCAACAGCTGAAATAGGAGTACTAATGACCCAATCGCTTTTGACCAAATTCCCGCTTACTAATATTGGTCCAAGCGTGATGAGCGGTCGCGTAGTCGACTTAGCGGTGAACCCAAATGCAACCTATGAGTTTTATGTGGCTTATGCCTCTGGCGGTCTGTGGTACACCAACAACAACGGCACTACCTTTTCGCCGGTATTGGACAACAGTCCAACGCAAAATATCGGGGATATTGCCGTCCATTGGCCTACACACACGATTTATGTTGGCACAGGCGAAAATAATGCCTCACGGTCATCTTATGCAGGAATCGGAATCTTAAAATCAACAGATAAAGGCAAAAGTTGGCAGCATATGGGGTTGGAAGATGCGCATCATATTGGTAAAATTGAAATTAGCCCTAAAGACCACAACGTAGTTGTTGTAGGGGTTACTGGACATTTATACTCAGAAAACCCTACTCGAGGCATTTATAAATCTATCGATGGTGGACAAACATGGCAGCAGACACTGGCATTAAATAATACCACTGGAATTATTGAAATCAGCGTAGCACCAGAAGATTTTGAGGTGCAATATGCTGCTGCTTGGGAAAAAGACCGCAAAGCATGGAATTTTACGGGAAGTGGAAGTGCGTCAGGGATTTACAAAAGTAGCGATGGAGGCAATTCATGGAAACGGATAACTACCTCAAATAGTGGTTTTCCTCAAGGCGATGGTGTTGGGCGCATTGGCGTGGCGGCTTTTGATGCTCAAACGGTTTATGCTATTGTTGACAATCAAGATAGACGTCCTCTAAAACAAGACGCAAACAAAAAATTGACAAAAAAAGATTTTGAGGGAATTTCGCTGGAGGCGTTTATGTCAATAGACACCGAATTACTCGACAATTTTTTAAAAGACAATAATTTTCCAAAAGAATATACCGCCGAAAGAATTCGCAAAGCAGTACGAAACGGCGTACTTAAACCTTCGGATATTGCACTGTATTTGACTGATGCAAACGCCGATTTGTTTGACACGCCTGTGATAGGTGCGCAGGTATATAAAAGTGAAGACGGCGGACAGTCGTGGATAAAAACTCACGAAGGTTTTTTGGATGATGTATATTATAGCTATGGATACTATTTTGGAATGATTCATGTTGCACCAACAGAAAGCAGTCGTATTTATATATACGGCGTTCCAATGCTTACTTCATCCGATGGAGGAAAAACATTCAGCTCATTAGATGCGCCAAACGCTCATGTGGATCATCACGCTCTTTGGATAAACCCCAACAACCCAAAGCATCTCATTAATGGAAACGATGGAGGTGTAAACCTTAGCTACGATGGAGGAGAGAATTGGATAAAAGCGAACCAGCCATCAGTTGGGCAATTTTATACGGTTTATGCTGATAACCAAAAACCATATCACGTGTATGGGGGTTTACAAGACAATGGCGTTTGGGAAGCACCTCATGACAGTCGCGAGAGTGTTGCGTGGCATCAATCGGGACACAATGCATGGACGAATATTATGGGCGGCGATGGCATGCAAATACAAGTAGATAAGCGCAATGCAAACATCGTTTACACAGGCTATCAGTTTGGAAATTATTTCCGTATTGATAAAGAAAAAAACAAACGCACAAATATTCAACCAAAGCATAAATTAGGAGAAGCACCACTGCGGTTTAATTGGCAAACACCCATTTTACTATCCCCACACAACAACGACATCTTGTATTTGGGCAGCAACAAACTACACCGTTCGATGGACAAAGGGGATGAATGGGCAGCCATTTCTGGCGACTTAACCACAGGAGGAAAAAAAGGAAATGTGCCTTATGGTACAATTACTACTATTGATGAATCTTCGTTTACTTTTGGACAACTTGTTGTAGGCTCTGATGATGGACTTATCCATTTTACCAAAGATAGCGGCACTACATGGTCGTGTATTAGCGATGATTTGCCTCAGCATTTATGGGTGAGCAGGTTGCAATTTTCAACGCATAACCCCTCTCGGATTTATGTTACACTAAACGGCTACCGTTGGGATAATTTTACTCCTTATGTGTATGTTTCGGATGATTTGGGCGCCACATGGCGTAGCATTTCTGCTAATTTACCCGATGCTCCCGTAAACGTTATTCGGGAAGATTTCAAAGATGAACAATTGCTTTATCTCGGAACAGATAATGGATTGTATATCAGTGTAAATAAAGGTGCTTATTGGAATTTGGTAGACAGTGATATGCCACGAGTTGCCGTACACGATTTGTTTATCCAAACAGAAGAAAACGATTTGCTTGTGGGAACACATGGGCGATCTATTTATTTGCTCCCACTAGAGGCGGTACAACAATTACCAAAACTACTTAACCAATCTGTAGCTATTCTTGATCCAGAACAAATAAAGTTCAGCAAAAGATGGGGACAAAAAAGCAGGGATTGGTACGAAGCCTACACGCCAAAATTTAATTGGACTTTCTTTGCGCAAAATCAAACCGATGGTGTGTTGACGTTGACATCTGAAAAAGGAGTTGTAGTTCACGAAGAAGCAATTCAGTTATGTAAAGGACTTCAGAAAATTCCATATGGCTTAATCATGCAGCCAGATGCAGTGAAATCATACAGCCGAAAACATAAAACAGGCATAGAACCTGCAGACGATGGCAATACGTATTTACCCAAAGGTACTTACGCCCTTTTATGGAACAATGAAGTAAAAACGAAGTTAACAATAGAGTAGTTTTGTTTGAATCGTCATCAACATTTTTTCTTGCCCTTTAAACAAAAACATAAAGGATGTTAGAATTATCCTAAATAACCCAAAACCTTTGGTATTCAGGCATTCAGCACCTAATTTTGTTCTCAACAAAAACCAAAACCATGGGAGTCACCTTATCTTCAACCATCCTCAGAAAAGTAGCCATGGCACTGTCTGGTATTTTCTTAATGGTCTTTTTGCTACAACATTTTGTCATCAACATAACATCTGTTTTTAGCGCAGCTATTTTCAACCAGTTTTCGCACTTTATGGGTACTAACCCTATAGTGCAGTTTTTACTCCAGCCCATACTCATCTTTGGAGTAATTTTTCACTTTGTTATGGGGTTTGTCCTTGATATTCAAAACAAACGCGCTCGGGGTACGCGCTATGCCATATATAAAGGAAGCGCAAATTCAAGCTGGGTCTCGCGAAACATGCTGACTTCTGGCGCCACAGTATTGGCATTTTTGGCATTACATTTTTATGACTTTTGGGTGCCAGAGATGAACTACAAATACGTTGAGGTACTGCCCGAAGACCCAACCCGCTATTACGAAGAGTTGGTACATAAATTTGAAGACGTAACACGTGTGGTGTTATACGTCATTTCATTCTTCTTTTTAGCATTACACTTGACTCATGGTTTTTCCTCGTCATTTCAATCTATGGGGTTTAATAACAAATATACTCCAGCTGTAAAATCTTTCGGAAAACTCTACGCTATTGGCATTCCTTTCGGATTTGCTTTTATCGCCATTTTTCACTTTTTAAATCACTAAATATGGCAGCATTAGACGCTAAAACCCCCCAAGGTCCAATTGCCGAAAAGTGGACCAATCACAAAAACAGTATTAATTTGGTAAGTCCTGCAAACAAACGTTTGATAGATGTAATTGTAGTGGGCACAGGGCTTGCGGGAGGTTCTGCCGCAGCTACATTAGCCGAATTGGGCTATAATGTAAAAGCATTTTGTTTTCAAGATTCGCCAAGACGGGCGCACTCTATTGCTGCACAAGGAGGGATTAATGCCGCAAAAAATTATCAAGGTGACGGAGATTCTACTTATCGATTGTTTTATGACACCGTAAAAGGAGGCGATTACCGTTCTCGTGAGGAAAACGTTTATCGTTTAGCGGAGGTGTCTACAAACATCATTGACCAATGCGTAGCACAAGGCGTTCCTTTTGCTCGAGATTATGGTGGACTTTTGGATAACCGTTCGTTTGGGGGTGTACTTGTGTCAAGAACGTTTTACGCCAAAGGGCAAACTGGACAGCAATTGTTATTGGGGGCATATTCTGCGATGAACCGCCAAATAGGTCGTGGTAAAATCAAAATGTACAGCCGTCATGAAATGCTAGATTTAGTAAAAGTGGACGGCAAAGCACGTGGTATTATCACAAGAAATTTGGTTAGTGGCAAAATTGAACGCCATGCAGCGCATGCCGTAGTCATTGCCTCAGGCGGATATGGAAATTTATTTTATTTGTCCACCAATGCAATGGGAAGCAATGTAACTGCAGCTTGGAAAATACATAAGCAAGGCGCGTATTTTGCCAATCCATGCTTTACACAAATTCACCCAACGTGTATTCCCGTTTCAGGGGATCATCAGTCAAAATTAACTTTAATGTCGGAGTCGCTTCGAAACGATGGACGCATTTGGGTTCCCAAGAATAAGGAAGATGCACAAGCCATTCGTGAAGGACGACTTAAACCCACCGATTTAACAGAGAAAGACCGTGATTATTACTTAGAGCGACGATACCCTGCCTTTGGTAATCTTGTACCACGAGATGTGGCATCGCGTGCTGCCAAAGAACGCTGTGATGAAGGCTATGGCGTAAACAAAACTGGCGAGGCCGTTTTCCTTGATTTTGCTGACGCTGTTGTACGTTATGGCAAAGAAAAAGCGCACGTTAAGGGATTTGATGAAAATGATACCGCACTTGTTCAAAAATTGGGGAAGGAAATTATAAAGGCGAAGTATGGAAACTTGTTTCAGATGTATGAGAAGATTGTAGATCAGAATCCGTATGAAACACCGATGATGATTTATCCAGCAGTGCATTACACCATGGGCGGCGTATGGGTTGATTACAATCTTATGACTACTATTCCTGGCTGTTTTGCTATAGGTGAAGCCAATTTTTCAGATCATGGCGCCAACCGCTTAGGTGCATCTGCGCTTATGCAAGGATTAGCGGATGGTTATTTTGTTTTGCCCTATACCATCGGCGATTATTTGGCAGATGACATTCGTACAGGACCTATTTCTACAGACTCATCGGAGTTTGAAGCTGCAGAGCAGCGCGTTCAAGCGCAAATAGATGCGTTTATCAATAACAAAGGCACCAAAACCGTGGATTACTTCCACCGGAAATTGGGTAAAATCATCTGGAATAAATGTGGGATGTCCCGCAACGAAAAGGAGCTTAAAGAAGCCATGAAAGAAGTTAAAGCGCTTCGTGAGGAGTTTTATAAAGACGTTTTTGTGCCAGGAAAAGCAGACTCGTTCAACGAGCCACTTGCAAAAGCACTTCGTGTAGCAGATTTTTTAGAGTTGGGTGAATTGTTTGCCAAAGACGCTTTAGAGCGTACTGAGTCTTGTGGAGGTCACTTTAGAGAAGAATCGCAAACGCCAGAAGGTGAAGCCCTTCGGGACGATGCTAATTTCGCCTTTGTTTCAGCATGGGAATACAACGGCGAGCCAAGCGATGCCAAGTTGCATAAAGAAGCACTGAATTATGAAAATATTGAACTTAAAACTCGATCATACAAATAGCTATGAAACTGATATTAAAAATTTGGCGACAAGAAAACGCCACCGCAAAAGGGAGTATGCACACCTATTCGCTTGACAATGTTTCACCAGATATGTCGTTTTTGGAAATGATGGATGTGCTTAACGAGCAACTGATGGAGCAAGGCATTGATCCCGTGGCATTTGATCACGATTGTCGCGAGGGAATTTGTGGCTCATGTTCGATGTTTATTAATGGAGAAGCTCACGGTCCAGACCGATTGATTACTACCTGCCAGTTGCACATGCGTAAATTTAAAGATGGCGATACCATTCACATTGAGCCATTTCGAGCAAAGCCATTTCCAGTAATCAAAGATTTGGTGGTCGATCGTACCGCGTTTGATCGCATTCAACATGCTGGGGGGTTTGTTTCGGTTAACACTTCTGGAAATACCCAAGACGCCAACGCTATTCCTATAGAAAAAGCAGATGCCGACAAAGCGTTTGATGCGGCAATATGTATCGGTTGTGGGGCATGTGTGGCAACATGTAAAAACGCATCTGCTATGCTGTTTGTTTCGGCTAAAGTATCGCAGTATGCACTTCTGCCACAAGGACAAGTTGAAGCTACCGATCGTGTACTTAACATGGTTAAGCAAATGGACGATGAAGGCTTTGGAAACTGTACCAACACAGGTGCTTGCGAGGTGGAATGTCCTAAGGGTATTTCTCTCGAAAACATTGCCCGTATGAACCGTGAATATCTTTCGGCAAATGTGAAGGGGTGACGGCTCTAGGCGCTGAGCTACTTTGTCTGATTAAAATCAGGAGTTTTATCTAATGGAAACCCTAATCACCGCTATACTTCAAACCAACCTGCATTGGCATAACCCTGCTACAAATCAATTAGCATTTGAGCAGCTTATAAAACAGTTACCTCAAAGTATAAACCTCATTGTACTGCCCGAAATGTGGGCAACAGGTTTTACCATGACACCAAGCCATGTTGCAGAACCCATGGGCGGTTCTTCTTTTTCTTGGATGCAACAAATTGCAAAACATTACAATGCAGCCGTTTGCGGAAGCCTTGCCATCAAAGAAAATAATGCATTTTACAACCGATTTATATTTGCGCATCCAAACGGAGTGTTAGACACCTATGACAAAGCGCATCCCTATACGCCCTCGGGGGAAGCGCGGATTTACAACGCTGGAAAGGGCAGTAGACTAATCGAATATGCGGGGTTTCGCATACGTCCGTTAGTGTGCTACGATTTGCGTTTTCCTGTTTTTGCACGTAACACCGACAACTACGATTTACTTATTTGCGTTGCCAATTGGCCTACCGCACGGATTCAAGCATGGAATACGCTGCTACGCGCACGCGCCATAGAAAATATGGCGTTTTCTATTGGGGTTAATCGCACTGGAGAAGATGCATATCGTTTGCAATATCCAGGTGCTTCGGCGGCGTACAATGCCCTTGGCGATGAAATGGCTTTTGCTGAAGCATCAGATTCCATTGCATTAGTTGAGTTTGACAAAAATGAACTGCATAAACTTCGCAAAAAACTTCCGTTTTTAGACGATCGCGATGCGTTTACTCTACAATAAATTGTTCTTGTAACTCCCAGTTTGCACGCACATCCAAAAGTGGCGGAAAGTGATATACAGCCTCAGGTTTTTTTCTTGCTAAAAAATTCCCAGTGTCCCATTTGCCGTTACTGTTTTCATCTATACGAATACGCACATAATATTTGTTTGGCAACAGATAGGCAAAGCGATATAGTCCACTTTTTTCTTTAATATACTTACTACGAACAATTTCCTCCTTTTCATTTAACAAATCAATAAAAACAGGATATGAAGGCACATTGGCTAATCTTAATGACAGGTTGCCATAATCCACCCTGCTTTTGGTGCTGAAAGAAGTTGAAAGGCTATCGTTTGCAGTGTCAAAAAAATCGATGAGAGCACCTGGAAGGAATTCGAATTGGTATTTTTCGTTAGGGAAAACATCAAACAAAATATGTATCTCATGGAGCCCTTTTTGAGTAAGTGTAAAGGGTATTTGCGTAGAATCTTTTGCTCGTA
>DLPY01000008.1 GCA_002478685.1 Flavobacteriaceae bacterium UBA7446 | reverse complement strand
ATATCCCTCTATTTTAGGTGGGCGCGTAAAAACATTGCATCCAAAAGTTTTTGGAGGTATTTTGAACCGCAGAGAAAATGAGAATGACCAACAAGAACTTTCCTCTTATGACATTCCCCACTTAGACATTGTTTTGGTTGATTTATACCCCTTTGAAGACACAGTGAAATCTGGAGCTAACGAGGCAGATATTATTGAAAAAATTGATATTGGTGGTATTTCACTAATTCGTGCTGCTGCCAAAAATTACCGAGACGTTATATGCGTTTCATCGGTTAGTGATTACGCTGATTTTTTGTCGCTGCTAAACGACAAAAAAGGAAGTTCTAATCTATCAGATAGAAAGAAATTTGCTGCCAATGCATTTCAAATATCTTCGCATTACGACACCCAAACTTTTTCATTTTTTAGTGATGATGACACAGATGCGCTAAAGATTAGCTATACAGGCGGTACTACACTACGATATGGGGAAAACCCCCACCAAAAGGGGCAGTTTTTTGGCGACTTTGATGAGGTGTTTTCTAAGCACAGCGGAAAAGAACTATCATACAACAACTTGTTGGATGTTGATGCTGCGGTGCAACTCATGGCAGAGTTTCAAAAAGATGCGCCAACATTTGCCATTTTAAAACACAATAACGCTTGCGGATTAGCAACACGTAACACTCTTGCAGAGGCTTACAAAGATGCCCTTGCAGGTGATCCAGTTTCTGCTTTTGGTGGTGTGCTGATTGCAAACACTACCATTAACCTTACTACTGCGGAGCAAATTCACAAATTGTTTTGTGAGGTAGTTATTGCACCTGATTTTAATACAGATGCGCTGCAACTACTTCAGCAGAAAAAAAACAGAGTTTTGTTACAACTAAAACAATATCCGCAACCTGAAACATTTGTGCGCACATGCCTCAACGGGCACTTGGTCCAAGAGCGGGATTCTATTACAGATAAGTCCGACATGTTACAAATTGCTACGAACAGAAAAGCAACTACACAAGAGAAAAGCGATATGCTTTTTGCTTCCAAAATTTCCAAACACACCAAATCAAACACCATTGTATTGGCTAAAAACGGGCAGTTGATTGCTTCAGGAACAGGACAAACTTCTCGGGTTGATGCACTAAAACAGTCTATTGAAAAAGCGTCTCAATTTGGTTTTGACCTTAATGGTGCCGTAATGGCTAGTGATGCGTTTTTTCCATTTCCAGACTGTGTGGAAATTGCCCACAAAGCAGGTATTACAGCTGTAATTCAGCCTGGCGGATCCATTAAAGATCAATTAAGTATTGATTATTGCAACGCTAATAAATTAGCAATGGTCATGACCGGTGTCCGGCATTTTAAACATTAATTTCGTAATATTATACAATATTTCCTTCCATGGGGTTTTTTGATTTTTTGAATGAAGAAATTGCGATTGACTTAGGCACTGCCAACACGCTAATTATTCATAATGACAAAGTGGTGGTTGATAGCCCGTCTATTGTTGCAATGGACAGAACAAGTAACAAGATAATTGCAGTTGGACAGGAAGCTAATCAAATGCAAGGAAAAACACATGAAAATATTAAAACAATCCGACCGCTTAAGGATGGAGTTATTGCAGACTTTAATGCCTCTGAGCAAATGATAAGCATGTTCATTAGGAACATTCCTTCACTTAAAAAACACTTTTTTACGCCCTCGCTTCGCATGGTTATTTGTATTCCTTCTGGAATTACAGAAGTAGAAATGCGTGCTGTACGCGAATCAGCTGAACGTGTAAACGGCAAGGAGGTTTATCTTATTCACGAGCCCATGGCAGCCGCCATTGGTATTGGAATAGATATTATGCAGCCTAAAGGGAATATGATTATTGATATAGGTGGTGGTACTACAGAAATCGCTGTTATTGCTTTATCGGGGATTGTGTGTGATAAATCGGTGAAAATTGCTGGAGACGTGTTTACCAACGACATCATCTACTATATGCGTACCCAGCATAACTTATATATTGGTGATCGTACTGCTGAGAGAGTGAAAATTTCCGTTGGATCTGCCACAGAAGAACTTGAAAATCCACCAGATGATATGTCGGTACAGGGGCGTGATTTGCTCACTGGGAAGCCAAAAGAAATTATGATTTCATACCGTGAAATTCAAAAAGCTCTTGATAAATCCATTATTCGCATTGAAGACTCTGTAATGGAAACATTAGCGCAAACGCCACCCGAATTAGCCGCTGACATTTACAATACAGGTGTGTATTTGGCAGGTGGTGGATCTATGCTTAGAGGATTGGATAAAAGATTATCCCAAAAAACTGAGCTTCCCATTTTTATTGCTGAAGATCCCCTGAGAGCAGTGGTCCGCGGAACAGGAACCGCGCTTAAAAACATTGAGCGCTATAAATCTATTTTGGTTAAATAGGTAGCTCATGCAAAAACTACTGAACAGCATACTGCGAAACGGAACGCTTTTGTTGTTCATATTGCTGTTTGGATTATCACTTCTTTTTATTGCTGAAAATCAAAAATACCAACGAAGTTCCCTTTTAGCATTTAACAACGCTATTTCAGCACCATTTTTTGAAGCTCGTCATGCTTTTTTTTCCTCTTTTAAAAGACAAATGCACAACGAACAACTCGTAGCAGAAAATCAATACTTGCTCGAACAACTCATCTCAAAAAACAACCAAGCATTTCTGCTGGATTCTATCCCATTTGAGGTTATTCCGGCTCAAGTAATTCGAAATAGTGTTAAGTTAAAGCATAATCATTTGACTATTAATGTAGGCGAAAAGGATGGTGTGAAAAAAGAAATGGGCGTCATCACTGCCAATGGTATTATTGGTGTTATAGAAAATGTATCTACAAAAACCAGTGGGGTAATTTCACTGCTTAACAAATCGCTACGTATTAATGCCAAACTCAAAAAAAGCAATCATTTTGGTAGTTTGTATTGGGATAGCAAATCGCCTAATAGTATGGTACTTTCTGATGTACCTTTGGCAGCAAATGTTGTTGTGGGTGACTCCATTGTCACAGGCGGTATGTCGGCTATTTTTCCAGCCGAAATACCCATTGGTAAAGTCTCAGCTACTAAAGTTCCACTTAATGACAATTACTACAGCTTGCGTGTTTCTCTATTTCAAGACATGAGCAACTTGAATCAAGTATATGTAGTGCATTTTCCTTCAGCAGATGAGATTAAAAAACTAATAAACGACATTGATAATGAATAGATTACCCAAAATGATTTTATGGTTTTTGGTGATGCTATTTGTACAAGGATTTGTGTTTGACCCTGTTTTGTTGGGTATTCCTTATGCTCCTTTTGTGTATGTATTGCTGCTTGTTTTTTTACCAAACGGTTGGGAGTCATGGATTGTTCTTTTGGCTGGGTTTTTTATTGGCATTTGCGTCGATTTTATCTTTTTTTCAGGAGGGGTTCACACAGCTGCATGTATATTAATAGCTTATACACGCCCATTATTTATTAGAACAGTATTTAGCGACACCATGGCTCCACAAGACCTAAAAATTGAACACGAGTCATTTGGAAGTCTATTTCAATATGTAATACTTGTTATATTGGTACATCATTTTTTTGTTTTTTTATTTGTTGTGGGAAATATTGACCGTATTGGGTGGCTGCTAGGTGCTTGGTTTGCGAATAGCCTACTGACCATTTTGGCAAGTGCTTTTGTTCTAATACTAACTCGAAATTCCAAGTGATGAGAAAACGCTTTTTACCCATTCTCATTAGTTTTTTTGGAATTGTAATGTTTGCACGCCTATTTTCATTGCAAATTTTATCGGAAGAGTTTGGTGATTTATCACTGAAAAATTCGGTACTAAAGCAATTTGTCTATCCAGAACGCGGCTATGTGTATGACCGTAACGGAAAATTATTGGTTTCCAACCAACCCATGTATGACCTAATGGTTGTTCCAAAAGACCTAATGTCATTTGACACCTTAGACCTATGTAAAATGCTTCGGCTAACAAAGCAAGAACTCAATAAGAAACTTGCCAAGGCCAAACGCTATTCGTTTCGTGCTCCCTCAGTTTTGTTAGGTCAAATTTCAAAGGAAGATTATGCCACACTGCAAGAAAAAATGTGGAAATTTCCTGGAATGTACATTCAGCGAAAATCAGTGCGTGCCTACCATACTGATGTTGCATCTAACATTTTAGGCTACATCAGCGAGGTAAATTATTTTGATATGGAAACCAACCCATACTACAAGCGAGGCGAGCTTATTGGTAGGCAAGGCATTGAAAAAACGTACGAGAAAATACTTCGAGGGAAAAAAGGCGTTACCTATTTGCAACGCGATAAGTTTAATCGAGTTATTGGACCTTATAAAGAAAAGCAGCTAGATACGCTTCCTACACCAGCTCAAGATATTACGCTATCTATTGATATTGATTTACAAGAATACGGCACCAAACTTCTTGCCAATAAACGTGGTGGGATTTTGGCTATAGAGCCAAGCACAGGCGAAATTTTAATGAGTGTTAGTACGCCCACTTATGCGCCAAATTTACTTGTAGGCAGAGATCGTTCTGCAAATTTTAGAGTTTTAAAGCAAGACACACTCAATCGATTTTTGTTTGATCGCTCGTTGCAAGGGCAATACCCACCAGGTTCTCCATTTAAAGTGCTTAACGCACTTGTTGCACTTGAAGAGGAGGTAATCCAGCCAAACGCAAGATTTACGTGCTACAGTGGCCACTTCTATGCGCAAAATCAGTTTATGGAATGCAAGTGTAAACCTGGCACAAAAAATAACTTAGACCGAGGAATCTACAATTCGTGTAATACTTATTTTTCAAATGTGTATAGGCGCATTATTGATAAAGAAAATAATGCACCAGACGGCATAAACACTTGGCATAGTCACCTCAGTAGTTTTGGGCTAGGAAATTATTTGGGCTACGATCATCCTGTGGGACAATCTGGCTATGTGCCAAATGCTAATTTTTATAATTTGTGGTACCCCAACCAGCTTTGGAATGGTGCAACAACAGTCTCTAACGCCATTGGACAAGGCGAAATTTTGATGACTCCAATCCAATTGGCAAATGTTACAGCAGCAATTGCTAATCGTGGATTTTTCTATACCCCACATTTTATAAAGGGAATTCAAGGTGATTTCATAGCTGTCAAGTACAGAACAAAACGATTTGCTAGCATATCAAAAGAACATTTTGAACCTGTAATTGAAGGCATGGCAAACGTAGTAAAAAAAGGTACTGCGCGCATTGCATCGATACAAGGAATCGAGGTATGCGGAAAAACAGGGACTATTGAAAACTTTACAAGAATCAATGGTGTTAGAACCCAGCTTACAGACCACTCGATGTTCATTGCGTTTGCACCAAAAGACAATCCAAAAATTGCCCTTAGCGTCATTGTTGAAAATGGGTATTGGGGTGGTAGATGGGCGGCACCCATTGCAAGTTTGGTCATTGAAAAATACCTCACCGGGAATGTGAAACGCTCATGGTTAGAAAAACACATGATGGAAGGTAGTTTGGAAGCAGAGTACGCAAAAGTAACCAGCAACAAACCCTTCAGTATAAATGAATAAACTCGCACGATTTGATTGGTTTAGTTTGCTGCTGTACCTCGTTTTATTTGGTATCGGATTGATAAACATTTACTCTGCAGTGTATAATGCCGATGATAACTCTGTTGCACTTAGTTTTATGCAAAAGCAACTAATTTCTTTTGGGTTAGGGGTTATACTGATTTTTATTATACAATTTTTTGATACCAGATTTTTTGAGCGTTACGCAAGCATTATTTATTTAGTTTCTATTGGCAGCTTGCTAGGGCTTTGGTTGTTTGGAACTGAGGTGTCTGGTGCGAAATCATGGTATAATATTGGGAGTTTTAGCTTACAGCCTTCTGAGTTTGCCAAGGTTGCAGTTGCCCTAACATTTGCCAAACATTTAGGCGGTTTTAATACCCAAATTAAAAAAACCAAAGACTATATAAGTGCGTTTGTAATTATGGGGATTCCCGCAATTCTTACCCTTTTACAACCAGACCCTGGAACCGCACTTGTGCTACTTGGTTTCTTTTTGGTATTGCACATTGAGGGTCTACCTTCATTTTTCTTCATATGCCTTATCAGTCTTTTTGTTTTATTCGTTTCAACATTATTGCTTGATATGTATTGGGTAATGGTTGCGATTTTACTATTTGCAATTTTATACATTGCCCTACAATCTAAGCAAAAACGCAAAAAAATTGTTTTCCCTGCCCTACTCGTTAGCATTATTTTTGGCGGATTTACTTACTCCGTATCCTATATTTTTGAGCATATTTTTGAGCAACGTCACAGGGATAGATTCAATATACTTCTTGGCAAAGAGCTAGATACACAAGGAGTTGGATATAATATCAATCAATCACAAATTGCCATTGGGTCGGGTAGATTTTCGGGTAAAGGATTTTTGGAGGGCACACAAACGAAAGGCGGCTTTGTCCCAGAACAACAAACCGACTATATTTTTACCACAATTGGAGAAGAATGGGGGTTTATAGGCTCCTCTTTTGTGTTGCTGCTTTTTTTAGTCTTAATGCTGCGAATTGTTAGAGTTGCATATAAACAAAAAAAGACGTTTTCAAGAGTGTTTTGCCTTGGTTTTGCCTGTACTTTGTTTATTCATGTTGCTATAAACTTAGGCATGGTAGTGGGACTCGTTCCCACTATTGGTATTCCTTTACCGCTAATGAGTTATGGTGGCTCCAGCTTATTAGCGTTTAGTGTTTTCCTAGGTATTTATTTGCGTATCACCTACCAGCGAATGGATTAATTTTGTTGTGAGGCTAATCGTTTAGTTGGAATAAAATTTAATTCCAAATCCTCAAGAATATGTACAGCCTCTTCTAAATATATGTCTTTATTAAGCGCTTTTTTCCATCGCTTACGCTTTTCCAACAGCATGGTGTCTGTTTTCATTTTAGTATGCTCATATGGAAGCGATGTAAACGATAGTGAATTCGTATAATCGTCCAAAACTTCAAAAGTATCGGCAACTGTTTTGTCCTTTTCAACTTCTGATGAAAATGCATCGTAGTTCAACGAAAATACATTTTTGTCTTGCTGCGCCTTAACCCATTTTGCGTTTTTTTCTATTAACTGAAAAAGCTCGTTTTTTTCAATGCGTACAACACTTTTTTGAATCACATCTTGATAGTTCCCATAGCCGTTCCATTTAGAAAACGACGATGAAGCAATTTGATCCCACACCAATGGATTTTCCTCGTCTTTCTCGCCAATATCCACATAGGCGTAGCGGTCTGGTGCTACCACATCACATTTTACCCCCTCTAACTGCGTAGATTTTCCTGTAATGCGATAAAACTTTTCGGTAGTGTATTTCAATGCACCTAGATCACCATAGGTGCTTTTAGATACAAATCGGTTCAACTCTAGCACATTTTGTACTGTGCCCTTTCCAAAGGTTTGTTTACTACCCAAAACCACAGCACGTTCGTAGTCCTGCATGGCGGCAGCCAAAATTTCAGACGCAGATGCGGAAAG
>DLPY01000063.1:11645-11777 GCA_002478685.1 Flavobacteriaceae bacterium UBA7446 | reverse complement strand
ATAAAATTGCTTTACAAAGAATTACACTAATACTCCAGATTAAAACTCTTTTTGAATGCTTTAACCATGGGGTTTTTCTTTAAAAGCTCTTGGTATTTATCCTCTACCGTGTAAACAAACTTTTTTTCTTTT
>DLPY01000063.1:0-11380 GCA_002478685.1 Flavobacteriaceae bacterium UBA7446 | reverse complement strand
TAAACAAACTTTTTTTCTTTTTTAACGTCAACATGAATCTGCAAACTTAGATGGTCGTTAAGCAATTGTTTTCTTAAAAACTGCAACAATGAGGTGCTGTTTTTTTCCAATTCTAACTTGTTAGTTTCGTTTGATACACTAAGGTGTATTTCAGATTTGTTTTTAAGTCTTGGTGAATCTAGTTGAAGTAGCGCAACCATATTGCGTTCGCCTTTGTCGTTCATTTGATTGGTATAGCTTTGCCATTGTTCGGTTAACGCCTCTTGTTGTACTTCATGATTGTTGATTTTTTCCTCATCTGCGGTATCAACTATTTTTGTTTGATGCTCCTTTTGTATTCGTAAGCTAGACAAAGATAGTCCAGATACTCCTTGTGCTGATAAGTCTAATTGAATGGGAGTTTCGACAAGCCTGTCTGCTGATAGAGCAGGCTTTGCAATAGCCTCTTCTTTTTTTATGTTCTCTTGAACAACTTCACTAACCTCATTCTCAGTGGATGAATTTCCAACAATATTGGTTAATTCGGAAGATAGGCTTGTCGAAGCTACCTTTTCATTAGGTTTTATGTAGTTATGAGGCTTTTTTTTTTCGCTATCAGTCAACGATGCAATTTGCATCAAGCAAAGCTCTACTTGCAAATGTGGATTTAGGCTGTTTTTGTATTGCAGCGCATAAGTATTGGTAAGTTCCAACGCTTGAAGTAAAAACGTTGCAGAAATCTCTTTCGCCTGGGCGTGGAATTTGTCTTCTGTATCGGCACCAACTTCTAATAGTTTTGTTGTCCCACCATTTTGGCACATCAATAAATCACGAAAATGCTTTGACAGCCCATTGATAATATGATAGCCATCAAAACCTAAATCTATAAGCGAATTGAATTGCAAGATACTTCCGTGCAAATCTCCTTTTTTGAGTAAATCAGTCAACTCTAAATAGCTTTCGTGATCAAGGATATTTAGATTCAAGGATACGTGCTTGGCGGTTAGCGTATCGCCAGAGTAACTTACCATACGGTCAAAAATCGAAAGTGCATCGCGCATGGCACCGTCTGCTTTTTGAGCAATCAAATTGAGCGCATCGTCTTCGGCAGTGATGCTCTCGAGTTCAGCGATGGTTTTTAAATACGCTTGTGCGTCTTTTATACTAATACGTTTAAAATCAAAAATTTGACATCTTGATAAAATAGTAGGTATGATTTTTTGCTTTTCAGTAGTAGCTAAAATAAAAATAGCATGTTGAGGGGGTTCCTCAAGCGTTTTTAAAAAGGCATTAAACGCCGCAGAACTAAGCATGTGCACCTCATCGATGATATATACTTTATAATTTCCTTTTTGAGGAGGAATACGAACTTGTTCAATTAAGCTACGAATATCTGCCACAGAATTATTTGAAGCTGCATCTAGCTCAAAAACATTAAAGGCAAAATCTTCTTTTGGGTCAATGGGTGCTGTGCTACTATTTATTTTTTTGGCAAAAATGCGTGCGCAAGTAGTTTTACCGACACCTCTGGGACCGCAAAAAAGCATAGCTTTGGCAATTTTCCCTAAGTCAATAGCATTTTGCAATGTTTGCGTTATGGCTTGTTGACCCACAACATCCGCAAAAGTTTGCGGTCTGTATTTTAAGGCCGATACGACAAATTCACCCATGAGGTAAAGATACATAAACTCATCTTTTGACCGATGTAAAAAATGGAGGTTAATTCAGGAATAGTGTATTTTTGCTGCGCAGGCCACCTTATCGCTCTGCTTGCGGAGAGGAAAGTCCGGACACCATAGCGCAGCATAGCGGGTAACACCCGTCATCCGTCTCTGATGGATAGGACCAGTGCAACAGAAAGCAAGTACAGTTTGGCTGTAGTGAAATCAGGTAAACTCTATGCGGTGAAACGCCATGTAAACCAACGCTAAGGGTAGCGCGCCCAAGTTGGAGGGTAGGCGGATGGAGCGTTGCAGTAATGTAACGTCTAGATTAATGATAAGGCACGACAGAATCCGGCTTATGGCCTGCTTTTTTATTTGTTTGAGGTCACTTTCATTGTGTCAAAAAATCTTCTTTTGACTCCCAAAGTTCCACTGCATTTCCCTCATGATGCAAGATTAAGCAACTTCAATTTATGCTTTTTTTGGTAACCAGTAGTTTTTTAGTAAATGCAAACTTTCAGGCCCTTCATTAAAGAGTAAATCTAAAACTGAAAGATTTGGAATAAAACCATTTTTGTCATCAAAAACTTGCGTGTATACCACCTCAGACACTGCTTGACTTTTTTTAACTTCTTGAAGTTGTCGTATGTCTTGAAGTGCCACTTCTTTTTCATACGACTTTGAAAAAGACAACTCAAAAGAAAGTCCTATCAAGCTTTTTAAAACTTGAAAAAATGCAGTGTTTAATGCATAGAGGTGGGTAAAACGCTCTTGATACAAAAATGCAATATCATCTTCATAGTATTCAAAATATGGGGACGAGCGGTAGGCAGCTTCTAACGATTTCCAATGCTGTCCTTGCCACCAAAAGCTATTGTCTATTTTTACGTCTTTATAGTACTGATGTCCTTTTTTCCCAAGGTGTTTTATTGGAACAGAAAGCATCAATTTTCCATTTGCTCCGTGGATGTAAAGTCGGTTGCGCTGTGTTTGCTTTTGATAATGGTCGTACTTTTCTAAAATAACGCATTCTGCCTGCGCCAAATATGCCCAAAGGATTACAGAGCCGCCATAGGAAAGTGGTGCAACAACGGTGCCCATTTAACCCTTTTTGGTTCGTCTCCTATACCACGAAATTCCTTGCCAAAGGGTAACAAAAGCAACAAAATACCAACGATAAGAAACAGGTTCCCCTGAGCCACCAACAGTAGTGAATACTCTTTTCCAACGTACCCGCCAATTGCGTAATCCCTCTGTAAAACCGTCTATACTCATCCAAATAAACACAGGTTTTCCTACCACGTGGTCCTCTGGAACAAAACCCCAGTAGCGGCTGTCTTCTGAACGATGACGATTGTCTCCCATCATCCAATAGTAATCCATTTTAAATGTATAAGAGTCTGTAGGCTTTCCATTTATTTTAATCACACCTCCACTATTGCTTAGCGTGTTATTCTCATAATCTTGAATGATTTTTTTATAAAGCGGAAGTGTTTTTTGCGTAAGGGATACTGTTATTCCTTTTTGTGGCATTAGAATTGGTCCAAATTGGTCTTCATTCCAGTTGTATAAAATGTTGTTGGGGAAAAAGTCAGTATTGTATGTTTTGATTGTATTTATGTTTCGCTTTAAGCTATCTAACGGAATGGAATTTTGTAGTTCTTCCGCTTCTTTTAAGCTCAAAAACAAGGTTTTTCTAGTTTCTAAGAGTTCTTTAGCTTGAATACGGTAGGCGCGTACAACATCAATGGGAATTCCTTTTGCGCCTGTATATATCCGATAATTATTTGGATCTTGATTTGCAATACCACTTATATATGGTAATAATGCATTTAGAATAGGTTGACTAATATTTTTGATAAGAAACTTTCTGTTAAGGTCATCATAGCCAAGGCCTTTTAGTTTACGGGCAGAAATTCCTTTGTTGTTATATGCCGTATGCCTATAAAGCGGCTTCGCACGGTCGGGCATAATGGATTGTTTGCCATTGATATAGATAATTCCATCAACAATGGTCAGCGTATCGCCTGGTATGGCGACGCACCGTTTTACGTAATTTGATTTTTTGTCGATGGGTTTTACCACACCTGCTTCTTTCTTAAAAAACTGCCTAACCGTATCGGCTGGCCAGCTAAACACCACAATATCATTGCGTTTTATCTTTTGAAAACCAGGAAAACGCGAGTAGGGGAGTTGTGGTTTTTTTAGGTATGAACGTACTTTTGCAAGGGGTATGGTGTCGTGTACCATAGGAAAAGAAACCACTGTTTGAGGAGTTCTTGCACCGTAGTGGAATTTACTCACCAAGAGAAAATCGCCCACCAATAAACTTTTTTCAAGTGAACTTGTTGGGATGATAAAAGGTTGCATAAAATAAGCATGCACTAGAGTGGCTATCACAACCGCATAAATGATAGATCCAACAAATTGTCCAAATCCGCTTTTGGGTTCTAATGAGCGGTCGGGTTGATAGGATAAGTCGGCAATATAGTTAAGATAGAATCCGTAAAAACCCAAACTTGCCCAAGCAAGAAAGCTGTCTTTAAGACTGCTTTTACCAAAACTAGAAGCAGTTTCTACCCATACAACAGCTAGCATAAGCAAGTTTACTATGGGAATATAAAGCAAAACAACCCACCATTGTGGTCGTTTGATGATGCGTAATAGAATAACCGAATTATAAAAGGGAATGAGTGCAAACAAAGGAGAGTACCCTGCTTTTTTATAAAGCTTCCAGGACTTTACAAAAACATAAACTTGGCATAGAGCTAAAAATAAAATCCACTGAGAGGTTGTCATACTAAAATAAGATTAGTTGATGTTTAACACGTCATTCATGGTAAAAATACCGCTTTTTCCCACAATCCACTCGGCGGCAATAACTGCACCAAGAGCAAAACCATCACGGTTGTGGGCAATGTGCTCAATTGAAATTGCATCAGTTTCAGCGTTGTACACTACCGTATGGGTACCAGGCACATGCGGCACACGCTTTGCCGTAATGGCAAGGTCGATGTCGTTAGCTTCTTCAGCAAGTTTCCATGATTTTTGTCCCGTGTGTGGGAGTATTCCTTCAGCAAGCGTTATGGCTGTACCGCTCGGAGCGTCTAATTTTTCAGTATGGTGAATTTCTTCCAAACTTGCTTTGTACTGTGTGTGACCTGCCATCATTTGCGCAAGTTTTTCGTTAAGTGCAAAAAAAATATTTACACCGAGACTAAAATTAGATGCATACAAAAATGCACCCTTTTTTTCTTCACACAGTTTTTCAATATCCGATTTGTGCTCCAACCAGCCTGTAGTACCGCAAACCACAGGAATGCCTTGTTGAAGAGCATGAGTTATATTGGTAACTGCTGCTGCTGGCACACTAAAATTTACAGAAACATCGGCATGCCCAAAAGAATCGCTTGAATTGTCTTTATCAATTTTTGCCACAATTTCATGACCACGCGCTTTTGCAATGACTTCAATGGCTTTACCCATACGACCATATCCAAGTAAGGCTATTTTCATACTAAAAAGTTAGTGCGACTTGCATTCCAGCTATTGGAATGGCATTTGTTGGTACAACATCAAAATAGGGTTTAAAGCTTAAGTCGCTGTTTACGTTATATTGTTTTAGATGCGCATCGATATTGGCATCTAAAATATTTAAAAAATAAAATCCCAAAATAAAAAGCATCGATCGATCACGATTTCGCTTGTAAAAATCCTGTCCATCTATTAGTCGGTTTGTATCTACAATAAGTCCTTGAAATTCATCGTCGTTGTATCCAGCAATCCGCCTTTTATAGGCGTTGCGATAACGCATGAAATTTTTTTGGTTTCTGTCGTACGTATAAATAGATGCACCTATGGAACCGTACACAAGGGGGATTTTCCAATAGCGTTTGTTGTAAGCCTGGCCCAAACCTGGTAAAACAGCAGAGTAAAAGGCAGCCCTAGCAGGTCTTAATGGGTCTTCATTTTCACTTTTTTGGACATCATCTGCCACAATTTGCTGGGCGAAGCAAAGGCCATAACTAAAAATCAAAAGCCACACAAAAGCAAAAGGTTTCACGAAGTTAGCTTTTTTCGAATTGTTTGAAATTCCTTTTCAGAGCCAAATGAAATAATGATTTTACCACCACCGTTTTTATCAACAGTAGTCTGCACTGTAGCTCCAAAAAAGTCACTTAATGCGTCAATATGTTTTGCGGTGTAGTCTTCAATTGCTGCAAAAGGGATTGTTTTTTTGGGCTTAACGGCCTGTTCGGTTTCACGAACAGACATGCCAGTAGCCACAACTTTTTTGTACAAATTCAGTTGTTCTTTTGAATTTTCAATCGCTAGTAATGCACGTCCATGCCCCATGCTAATAAAGCCATCACGGATACCCGATTGAATAATAGGATCAAGGTTTAGCAAACGCAAATAATTGGTAACGGTGGAACGTTTTTTTCCCACACGTTTACTCATTTCCTCTTGTGTTAAGTGGATTTCGTTAATAAGTCTGTCGTAGCTTAAGGCAATTTCAATGGGGTCTAAATCATCTCGCTGAATATTTTCAACCAACGCCATTTCAAGTGACTCTTTATCATTTGCAATACGAACAAACGCAGGTATAGTATCGAGATTTAACGAAAGTGACGCTCGAAAGCGACGCTCTCCTGAAACTAACTGATAGCTTTCCGGTCCCATCCTACGAACTGTTATGGGCTGAATAACACCCAATGCTGCTATAGAAGAAGCGAGTTCATCCAACGTTTCTGGATTGAATTGTGTTCTAGGCTGAAAAGGATTTGTTTCAATTTGACTTAGCGGCACTTCTAACACACGTCCTTCAACCTTCCCTTTTCCAAGGTTTTCTTCTGTTGGTAGTAGTGCTGATAAGCCGCGTCCCATGGCTTGACGTTTTTGTGCTTTTGCCATAATTATTTGTTTTTAGTAACAATCTCTTGCGCGAGTTTTAAATAACTGGATGCTCCTTTACTGGACGCATCGTAGTCAACAATAGTTTCTCCATAACTAGGCGCTTCGCTAATTTTTACGTTTCGTTGAATGATGGTGTTAAATACCATGTTATTAAAATGCTTTTTTACTTCGTCAACTACTTGGTTTGACAGACGTAAACGTGAGTCATACATTGTTAAGAGCATGCCCTCAATCCCTAAAGATGGGTTATGAATTTTTTGCACACTTTTAATTGTGTTTAGAAGCTTTCCCAAGCCTTCGAGCGCAAAATATTCGCATTGAATAGGGATAATGACCGAGTCGGCAGCAGTGAGTGCATTTAATGTTATCAGCCCTAATGATGGTGCACAATCAATAAAAATATAGTCATATGCATCTTTTAAACCTTCAATGGCATTGCGAAGCATATATTCTCTGTTGGGCTTATCCACCAATTCAATTTCGATAGCAACCAAATCAATGTGTGCAGGAATCAAGTCTAAATTAGGTGAATTTGTACTTACGATGGTGTCTTTTGCAGGAAGTGTATGCTCAAGTACTTGATAGGACCCTTTTTTTACTTGATCTACTTCAATCCCTAACCCTGATGTGGCATTTGCCTGAGGATCAGCATCAACCAATAGTACTTTTTTTTCTAATACGCCCAAACAAGCAGCAAGGTTTACAGATGTAGTGGTTTTTCCTACTCCGCCTTTTTGATTTGCTACAGCTATGATTTTGCCCATGGTTTGTTGTAAAGTGTAAAAATAGCATTTATATGCTGTTTGAGAATCAAATTTTTGTTAACTATTTTTTTTTGCGAATTGCCATTTCCAATACGTCCCACATAGTTTTAGAAACTTGCTCAAGATTATTAAATTGTCCAGCACCCTTAAGCCACTCGCCTCCATCAAGAGTAATTACTTCCCCATTGAGATACGCACCAAAATCAGAAATCATATAAGCAGTTAAATTTGCTAGCTCTTGATGTTCGCCTACACGCCCTAATGGAATACGCTTTTTTGGATCGAATTTTTTCTTTATTGGTGCAGGTAAAAGTCTGTCCCAAGCCCCTTTGGTAGGGAAAGGACCAGGCGCAACTGCATTAAATCGCATGCCGTATTTTGCCCACTCCACCGCCAAAGAACGAGTCATGGCAAGTACGCCCGCCTTCGCACAAGCAGATGGTACTACATAACCAGAGCCGGTGTATGCATAAGTGGTAACTACGTTTAGGACATTAGTACTTTTCTGTTTTGTTTTAATCCAATGTTTGCCAAATGTTAGGGTACAGTTTTTGGTTCCTTTGAGCACGATATCCAAAATGGTATCAAAGGCATTTGAAGACAATCGTTCTGTGGGCGCAATAAAGTTCCCTGCCGCGTTGTTTACCAAAACATCTACTGGACCAAGTTTCTCTATCACTTGCGCATGCATGGCTTCCACTTCCTCGATGTTTCGCACATCGCAGGAAACAGCAAAGCATGTGCCGCCTGTTTCTTCCGAAAGTTCGAAAGCAGTTCCTTCTAGTTTTTCTATATTTCTGGAAGTAATGGCCACTTTTGCGCCAAGCTGTAAAAAATAACGAGTCATGGATTTTCCTAATCCACTGCCACCACCTGTGACGACAATCACCTTGCCACTAAGTGCATCCTCTCGAAGCATTTGTTCTGTGTATTTCATATTGTATATTAAATTTATTGAACGCTGTCCGCATACTCAATCAGGTACACATCTTCGTTTTTTCGTTTCATGTTGTGTTTTTCTCGCGCATATCGCTCCAATCCGATGGAGTCATTCAATTGCAAAAGTATTTTTTTATCAGCTGCAATATCACGTTCCAGATTTGCTTTTTGTTGTTCTAATGCGGTGAGTTTTCGTTCAAGGTTAAGGTAAATAAGGAGAGAGTTTGTATCTAAAAATACCATCCAAATAACGAAAAACAACCCAATGAGCGCATACACGTTGGTTGCTAATTTAAACCAAGGATTTTCGCGAAATTTTTTCATTCAATAACACTTTTAATCCATTGTGTAACCGCTGCTTTTGCATTTTTGATTGCCCCATTGTTTGTTATTACAATATCGGCTTTTTCTTTATTTGAGGCAACAAACCTATTGTGCATGCTGTGCAATATGGTTTTAAATCGTTGACGAACTTCTTTTTCAGATCTCCCGCGGGAACTCACATCTCTTGCTATTCTTCGTTTTAAACGAATTTCTTTTTCCGCCTCAATATAAACCTTATAATCAAAAAGGGAATGAAGCGGCTTATGAGCAAAAACCAAAATACCTTCAACTAAAATAAATGCTTTGGGAGCACATGTAGCCGTTTCTTTCTTACGGAGGTGTTCTGCAAAGGAGTAAACAGGACGCTCAATAGAGATTCCTTGTTTTAATTTTCCTAGATCTGATGTCATAAGGTTAAAATCCAAAGAGTTTGGTTGGTCAAAGTTTATTTGAGCGCGTTCATAAAATGTGAGATGGGGTAAGTGCTTGTAATAATGGTCTTGTGCTAAAATTAGCGTGTTTTCTTCACCTAAAAATTTGGCTATATGTTCAACTAATGTTGATTTTCCTGCGCCTGTTCCACCACAAAACCCAATAATCACTAGAATTCTTTTCGTAAAGATAGTATTCTCAAAAGAATTAATTGTTGAGGGAAACAAAAGTCGGGATGACAGGATTTGAACCTGCGACCCCACGCACCCCATGCGTGTGCGCTACCAGGCTGCGCCACATCCCGTGGTCATAAAACCAAAAAGTTGATTTAGTCGGGGTGGCAGGATTCGAACCTGCGACCTCCTGCTCCCAAAGCAGGCGCGATGACCGGGCTACGCTACACCCCGTAAAACGGATTGCAAATATAGAATATATCATTACCCTGACAAACTTAATTTTTTATCATTTTAGATAATATATTGATAATAACTTTTGATACCTAACTGGTTATGTAAATCACTTAATCCTGTACATTTGACTGTAAAAGTTAGACAATGAGTAATCAACCTGAACACATCAAAACACTTATCATTGGGTCGGGTCCAGCAGGGTATACGGCGGCTATTTATGCAGCTCGCGCTGACCTTAAACCTGTAGTCTTTACGGGTATGGAGCCTGGAGGTCAGTTAACAACCACGACAGAAGTTGATAATTTTCCGGGTTACCCAGAAGGTGTTGATGGTCCTACCATGATGGTGCAATTACAACAACAAGCAGAACGCTTTGGTACCGAAGTACGTATTGGTATGGCTACTGCGGTAGATTTTTCCAAAGAAGTTGGCGGCACACATCGGGTTACTATTGATAATGACAAAGAAGTTACTGCAGATACAATTATTATTTCAACAGGTGCCACTGCCAAGTATTTGGGTTTACCGAGTGAGCAACGTCTTCGTGGAGGTGGTGTTTCTGCTTGTGCTGTTTGTGATGGGTTTTTTTATAAAGGTCAGAATGTTGCAATTGTGGGTGGTGGTGATACAGCTGCCGAAGAAGCAACGTATTTAGCAAATATCTGTAAAAAGGTAACCATGTTGGTACGCAAAGACCATATGCGTGCTTCAAAAGCAATGCAGCATCGCGTTACCTCTACACCAAATATCGATTTGCGCTATAACACTGAGATAGATGAAGTTTTAGGCGATCAGGTGGTTGAAGGTCTCCGTATCATAAACAATCAAACAGGGGAGAAGGAAGAAATTGCCATAATGGGGTTGTTTATTGCTATTGGGCACAAACCTAACACTGAAATTTTTAAAGGGCAGCTTGATATGGATGATGCCGGCTATTTGATTACCGAAGGTAAATCAACCAAAACTAATCTTCCTGGTGTATTTGCATCTGGTGACGTACAGGATAAAGAGTATCGCCAAGCGGTAACAGCAGCAGGAACAGGTTGTATGGCAGCTTTAGACGCAGAGCGCTATTTGGCTTCTGTAGAATCTTCGTAAATTGCATAATTATGAAAGTCACAGCAGCAGCAATAAACAGATTTACCTTATTTAAACTCCCCGCAGCTTATTTTACGGGCGTTCGTGTGCGCACTATTTCTGATGAATCATGCAGAGTAAGCGTACGGCTACGCTGGGCAAATCAAAATCCGTTTAATTCTATTTTTTGGGCGGTTCAGGGCATGGCTGCAGAACTTTCTACAGGGGTATTGCTTATGCGTACCTTATACCAAAAAAACACCAAAGCCTCTATGCTTGTTATAGAAACCAAAGCTACGTTCTCCAAAAAGGCTGTTGGTAAAATTGTCTTTGACTGTTTACAAGGAGCAGAAATAGCCAACATAATAGAAAATTTATCTCACGGGCCACAACAAATTTTTCTGCACTCAAAAGGTATAGATGAGAAGGGAGACGAGGTTTGTTCATTTTCCTTTTTATGGTCGATTAAACATAAGAATTAACATTTTTACAACATTTTTGTGTTGTAAAAACATATTACTTCGCAGACAAACATCCCAACATGTCATCCAGATTAAATCTATCTTATTTTAAGACGGTACTTTCTAAGGTATACGGCTATCCAACAGTATTCAAAAAAGAGCTTAATAAAGCAAAAATGCAATTGAGCACATATGAATATGAAATGTTGAAAACGTGGCTTTCTAAAAAGCAGTTCACTTGCTTAACTTTGGACTGATAATTTTTACGTCTTCATAAACAATCGCACCTCTAATAATAGCACGAATTTTCTCGTGTAATAACTTTATGATATGTAGTTTTAACTCCTTCTTATGATAAATTACACTAACTTCTCTTGCAGGCTCTGGCGCACTAAAAGACTTTAAATTTTGCT
>DLPY01000079.1:20461-20641 GCA_002478685.1 Flavobacteriaceae bacterium UBA7446 | reverse complement strand
AAAATTTGATGTAATTTAAAGTTCTTATGTTAAGTTAACATCAATTTAATGATTGATTTCAAGATGTTTGTATAATACTTTTTAATTCTTTTAATGTAAAATCACTAAACTTGATAAAATGATGATAAACTTCCAACTAACAGTTCTGAAGTAATCGACAAAACAATTGTTAAAGATTAT
>DLPY01000079.1:0-20229 GCA_002478685.1 Flavobacteriaceae bacterium UBA7446 | reverse complement strand
TTTTGAAACTGTAGGACTAAGTAGAACAATTGTTAAAGATTATTTTAAATACAGTTAATTCTTAACATGTATATTGAATGCTCAAATTTTAATATAAACAAATGAAAAAAATAATTTTAATAGGTGCATTATTAGCATCATCACTTAGCTTTTCTCAATACTGTATGTTTTTTGATTTTAAAACGGACAACCCTGAGGCGGTTGTAGCTACCATCTCAAAAATTATGGATACAGAATGGGGGAAAAATATTCAAGGTTCAAAATCTCTTTTTGGGTATTTCTTTAATGGAGAATATGAATCGACGCACTCCATGCAATTTTGCTTTCAGGATGAAGCTGGTGTAGCCAACTTTATGAATTCTTGGGCAGCTTCTGCGGAAGTGCAGCAATTGTCAAAAGAACTTGACAATTACATTACTGATATATCGCAAACGTTGAACACGCCCGCATGGTATCAAAACGACTGGTCTAACGACCAAGTATTTATGATTTACCAAATGGATGTGAAAAATCCTGCGGCTTATGTGGCTGAATATGCTGCGTTTTCTCAGAATATGGCACAAAAAATGAACGTATCAAACTCTTATGGAGTTGCATATCCTGTAGCCGGAAAAACAGATGATTTTAGTCATTTTGTTTGGGTTGGTGCACCAAATATTGAAACAGCACTTTCAAGAAATAAACAAATGCTATCTGACGCATCATTTGCTGAATACGCAGCAAAAGTTGCGGACGTAAGAGAAGTTGTAAGCACACTTATGATGGTGCGCATAATGGACTTCTAGCCGTAGCAAAACAATTATAAAAAACCTTCACAAATAGTGAGGGTTTTTTTATTATTACGATTTAAGCCCTATTCTTCGGCTCTTTATTTGGCACACGTCCCTGATTTCCCATGCCGTCTGTATCATAAACATCATAATCATCTTCGGCATTGCGTCGTTTGGTATGGTTCTGATTTGTAATGATACTTAGTAAAAAATAGCCATACACCACCACAATAGTCAGCCCGATAAAAAACATGATTTTATTTGTCATCTCTTCTGCGTTGTCTAATGGCAATGGCAAAACCAAGTATGGTTATAGGCCAAAGTCCCACATAAATGCCTTCCAATTCGTTTCCTGTAAACCATAGATATACCGAATAGACAAAACTGAAAAATGCCAATAATATGGGATAATATGCATATAAAAACTTCTTCACTTTTTCGTTTTTTTGTTTCTCAATTTAATCAAATTAAAGAATGAATTAAATTTTTTGAAAATATTAACACAAGAAAACAGCTGTCATCAACGTTTTTCTAGTAATTTTACAATATTAAATAAAGTGATGATGAATAAAATCCTAATCTTGTTACTTGCAATACCTGTATTGCTTACTTCCTGTGTGTCGCAAAAAAAATACAGCGCATTAGAAGCCAGTCAAAAAGAAACCAAAAACTTGCTAAACACCGCAACCGTAAAGCTAAATTCGTGCGTTGACGAAAAGGCAAAAAGCGATGCTACCGTTAGTGCACTTCGTGACCAAATCAACTTTTTAAAAGCCAACAATCAAGAACTTATCAATAACATGGGCAACCTTACAACGCTTTCGCAAAAAGGTGCCGAGAATTTGGAACGTTCTTTGGAGTCGTTAAAGGAAAAAGACATGCGTATTACCCGTATGCAAGATGCGGTAACACGTAGAGACTCGGTAACGCTTGCCTTAGTTACTAGCCTCAAAGGTGCGCTTGTTGACATCAATGATGCCGATATTGAAGTTAACGTTGAAAAAGGTGTGGTATTCATTTCGATATCTGATAAGCTTTTATTCCGTAGTGGAAGTTATACGGTAACACAACGCGCCAAAGAAGTATTAGGTAAAGTTGCGCGTGTTATCAACGATAAGACAGACTTGGAGTTTATGGTTGAAGGGCACACCGATAATGTGCCAGTTAAAACAGATAGCAATGTACTTGTAGATAATTGGGATTTAAGCGTTAAGCGTGCAACTGCCGTCGTACGTATTCTTCAAGAAGATTTCTTGGTAGATCCAGCTCGTATGACTGCCGCAGGGCGTAGCTCCTATGTTCCCATTGAAGACAACACAACAGCTACCGGCCGTGCTAAAAACAGGAGAACACGCATTGTAGTACTTCCAAAACTCGATCAATTCTTCGAATTATTAGAGCAAGGAATGGAAGCTGCTTCTAAATAATTACTGCAACATAATAATCGATCAAAAGCTGCTTTCGGGCAGCTTTTTTATTGAATAACTTAAATTAATTCTAATACAAGTCACACGTCAGGTCGAGCCTGCCTGACGGCAAGGCAGGTGGAATGCTGTAAGTATTTAGTGTCAAGACCTAAACCATTTTTAGCTGAGCAAAACGCAACAACAGGTTCTTCTCCCCCGACTGATCAAAGCGAATAAGGGCTTTAGCGTCGTTACCACTACCTTCCAAATGCAGCACCGTTCCAAACCCAAAACGACTGTGCAAAACACGGACACCTTGTTGGATTTCAGAAATATCCATAGCAGGAGCAGCAGTTGTCTTAGACACAGCTTTCATACGTGCCTTTGGCGGAACAGTTGGCTTTGGTTTCTTTTTGGGCAATGATTTAAAGCGAACTCTGTTGGGGTCAGGCACATCAAAAACAGAAGTATCCAGAAGAGGTTTAAAAGTATAATTGTCTTGTACCACTTGATTGTCCACACAAGAGTCGTCCAATTCAGCTAAAAACCTACTGGGTTCCGCATCGATTATTTTTCCCCAACGGTACCGAGATAATGTATAAGTCAACGTAACCCTTTTTTCGGCACGGGTTAATGCTACATAAAACAAACGTCTTTCCTCTTCCAATTCCGCACGTGTGTTGACACTCATTGCAGAGGGAAATAAATCTTCCTCCAAACCTACGATATATACATTAGGAAACTCTAAGCCTTTTGCCAAGTGAATGGTCATCAGCGATACCGCTTTTTGGCCTTTCACTTCGTTATCAAAATCGGTAGCAAGGGCTACATCTTCTAAAAATTCTACCAAAGATCCTGTTGCATCAGCGATTTCTCGCTGTCCTTCTACAAAGTCTTTAACGCCATTTAATAGCTCCTCAATGTTTTCAACACGTGTAATCGCTTCGGGGGTTCCTTCTTTTTTCAATTCGGTTACCAACCCCACTTTTTTGGTTACCATATCTGCCATTTCAAAGGCATCAAGCGTGGGAAGTTGTACCCTAAAAGATGCTATCATGGTGTGAAAATTTTGCAGTTTGGTACGTGTACCCGCATTTATATTAAGCGGCAAATCCTGTACCTGAGCTAGTACTTCATACAGGCTGAGCTCATGAGTGTTTGCTGCAACAATAAGCTTGTTGATAGTTGTTTGCCCAATACCCCTCATGGGGTAATTAATGATGCGTTTAAGGCTTTCTTCATCGTTTGGATTCACCAAAAGGCGTAAATACGCCAACACATCTTTAATTTCTTTTCGTTGATAAAACGACAGTCCGCCATAAACTCTGTAAGGGATATTACGCTTACGCAACGAATCTTCCATCGCTCTTGACTGCGCATTGGTGCGGTATAATATGGTAAAATCTTCATAGCCGAGTTGCGATTGCATGGCACGCTCAAAAATATCTCCTGCCACATAGCGGCCTTCTTCACCATCAGTTGGGCTGCGATGAATGATAATTTTATGCCCTTCGGGGTTTGCTGTCCATACATTTTTTTCCAAGCGATTTTTGTTGTGTGCAATAATTGCATTAGCGGCTTTTACAATCATTGCTGAAGAGCGATAGTTTTGTTCCAATCTGTACACTTCAGCATCTGGATAGTCGCGTTGAAAATTTAAAATATTTTGAATGTTGGCACCGCGGAATGCATAGATACTTTGTGCATCATCGCCCACTACACAAACATTTTGGTAGCGGTCTGCCAAGGCACGAACAATGAGGTATTGTGAATGATTGGTATCTTGATACTCATCTACCAAAATATAGCGAAAACGTTCTTGGTACTTTGCCAACACGTCTGGAAATCGATTTAATAACTCATTAGTTTTCAATAATAGATCATCAAAATCCATAGCGCCAGCCTTAAAGCATCTATCAACATATTCCTTATAAATCGTACCCATTTCGGGGCGTTTTGATTCGCGGTCTGCTTCTACAAGTTCAGGGTTATTATAATAGGCACGAACTGTAATGAGACTGTTTTTAAAGGAAGAAATTCGCGCGCGAATCTGCTTTGCCTTATACAGGTCTTTATCAAGATTTAATTCTTTGATAATGGACGACAACAATCGCTCAGAGTCTTGCGTGTCGTAAATGGTAAAACTAGAAGGATAGCCCAGTCGATCTGCTTCGGCTCGAAGAATTCGAGCAAACACGGAATGGAACGTTCCCATCCACAAGTTTTTTGCCTCAGGCTCCCCCACAATTTGTGCAATTCGCTCCTTCATTTCACGGGCAGCTTTGTTGGTAAACGTAAGTGCCAATATGGAAAATGCATCTACGCCTTGTTGCATCAAATACGCAATCCTATAGGTTAGCACACGTGTTTTTCCCGAACCTGCACCCGCGATTACCATTAAGGGGCCATCTTTGTGAACGGTGGGTTTTTGTTGGGCTTCGTTAAGAAGTTGGAGGTAATTTTCCAAAATGCAGATTTAAAAGTGAAAATAGCCAAACCCTAACGGTTGATAAAGACGCAACACAAATAGTTATTAACAGGAAACTGCTATATTCGTTTTTTATGGCTGTGCTACTTCAAAAACCAATTGATTATCTAAAAGGTGTTGGACCCAACCGAGCACAATTACTCAAAAAAGAATTGGGCATACACACCCTTCAAGACCTATTGTATTTTTTTCCGCATCGCTATATAGATCGTAGTCAGCACTTTACACCCAGTCAAATGCCAAAGACTACTGCTGAAGTACAGGTACTGGGGAATATTACACATCTTGAAACCGTAAAGCAAAAAAGAGGAAGCCGATTGGTGGCAACCTTTTCAGACGGGCAACACCATATAGAATTGGTATGGTTTCGAGGGCATCAGTGGATTCAAAAATCGCTACAACTCAACAAGCCTTATATGGCATTTGGTAGGTTAAATTGGTTTGGAAACAAATGCTCCATTGCCCACCCCGAATTAGAGTTTTTGGAAGATCACGAACAACGAAAAGGAAATTTTCAACCTGTATACCCCTCAACGGAAACACTTACAAAAAGTGGAATTTCACAACGGATAACCCGTCAAATCATCATGCACTTATTTGAAGAAATTGAAAAAGGAATTCAAGAAGTATTACCAACTGCTACACTTCAAAAGTATCAGTTAATAGACAAGAACATTGCGCTTACAGCCATTCATTTTCCAAAAAGTCAAGAAGAACTTGCGCAAGCGCAGTATCGAATGAAATTCGAAGAATTATTTTTTGTGCAACTACAATTAGGGCTAAAAAAACTCCATCGAAAACAGCAACTAAAAGGAATTCCTTTTCCTAAACTAGGTCGTTATTTTAATTCTTTTTTCAATCAATACCTACCCTTTCCACTTACCGAGGCGCAAAAACGTGTGATTCGGGAAATTCGCACCGACTTAAAAAGTGAAGCTCAAATGAATCGCCTTCTGCAAGGAGATGTGGGCTCAGGAAAAACCATTGTTGCGGTAATGTGTATGCTTATGGCACTCGATAATGGCATGCAAGGTACACTTGTTGCCCCGACTGAAATTTTGGCACAGCAGCATTTTGCCAATATCAATGATCTACTAAAACCACTTGATATTAAGGTTGGACTGCTCACAGGTTCGGTCAAAAAAAGTGCGCGTGTTCCGTTATTGGAAGATTTGGCTAATGGGTCGTTACACATTTTAATTGGCACTCACGCTGTGCTTGAGCAACCCGTAACGTTCCGACATTTAGGATTGGCAATTATAGATGAGCAACACCGCTTTGGTGTGGCGCAACGTGCCAAGCTATGGCGGAAAAACAACATTCCGCCCAATATACTGGTTATGACCGCTACACCAATTCCACGGACATTAGCCATGACAGCTTACGGCGATTTGGATCTATCTGTAATTGATGAACTACCACCCGGACGAAAACCGATTACCACACTACACAGAAAAGATAGTAATCGCTTAGCCATTTTTCAGTTTATACGAGAAGAAATTACTAAGGGCAGGCAAGTTTACATTGTGTACCCACTTATTCAAGAATCTCAGGCATTGGATTATAAAGATTTGATGGATGGCTATGAAAGTATTGTTCGTGAATTTCCACTACCTGACTATCAAGTAAGTATTGTTCATGGTAAAATGAATGCTGAAGATAAAGCCTATGAAATGAAGCGTTTTGTTGCGGGTAAAACGCAAATCATGGTAGCTACAACAGTTATTGAAGTAGGTGTAAATGTTCCCAATGCAAGTATTATGATAATTGAAAGTGCCGAGCGGTTTGGACTTTCGCAATTACATCAGTTACGAGGACGTGTGGGGCGTGGTGCTAGCAAAAGTTATTGTGTGCTGATGACAGGAACTAAATTGGGTCAAGATGCGCAAACCCGAATTCAAACCATGGTACGCACGCAAGATGGATTTGAGCTTGCTGAGGTGGATCTATCGCTTCGTGGTCCTGGCGATCTTATGGGAACACAACAGAGTGGTGTATTGCCCTTTTTGATTGCCAATTTAAAAAACGATGGAAATATACTTGAAAGCGTTCGGCATGCTGTAGATGAAATCCTATCGTATGATCCTGTATTGACACAAGAGCAACACATCGTATTGCGCCAAGCGTTGGCACTTGCACAGCAAGGAAAGTCAATCTGGAAGTATATTAGTTGAATTGTGTACTAAAAACATCGGTGTATCTTTGTAACTTAAATTACCATCATGCAAATCTCGTTTAATTGGCTTCGCGATTTTATTCAAACCGACTTAAGCGCAATAGAAGTTGCTACCATGCTTACCGATTTAGGACTAGAAGTCGAAGGTATTGAACAATATCAATCCATTAAAGGTGGCCTAGAAGGGGTTGTGATTGGAAAAGTATTAAGCTGCGAGAAACATCAAAATGCAGATAAGTTAAAGGTTACGCAAGTTGATATTGGACTTGATGAACCGGTGCAAATTGTTTGTGGTGCAGCCAATGTAGCGGCAGGACAAACAGTTCCCGTCGCAACAGTTGGCACAATACTTTACAGCGAAACAGGAGAATCATTTGTTATCAAAAAAAGTAAAATTCGAGGTGAAATAAGTCAAGGTATGATTTGCGCTGAAGATGAAATCGGTCTTGGCACCAGTCACGATGGAATTATGGTACTTGAAAACCACCACAAAGCAGGTAAGCCTTGTAAAGACGTATTTTCCATTATTTTAGATCAAGTATTTGAAATTGGGCTTACACCAAACAGGTCTGATGCTATGAGCCATTTCGGAGTGGCTAGAGATTTGCGTGCTGCCCTACTTCTAAAAGAAGGAACACCTACCTTAATTACCCCCACAATTAGTTCTTTTCGAACAGATAATTACAATGGCGCAGTTCAAGTAGATGTGCAAGATAATGAGGCAGCACCTCGTTACTGTGGGTTGCGTATTTCTGGTGTAAAAGTAAAGCCTTCCCCTGAATATATGCAACATCGTCTCAAAGCAATTGGGTTAAAGCCTATCAACAATATTGTGGATGCCACAAACTATGTGCTTCACGAGTTGGGTCAGCCGCTTCATGCCTTTGATGCAGGCAAAATCACCAGTGGAATTGTTCGCGTACAAAAACTTAAAAAAGGAACGCCATTTGTCACACTCGATGGAATTGAACGCAAACTAAGTAGCGAAGACTTAATGATTTGCGATGGCGATAGGCCCATGTGTTTGGCGGGTGTTTTCGGTGGATTAGAATCGGGTGTAACCGAAAACACTTCTGAAATATTTTTAGAAAGTGCTTATTTTGACCCTGTTACTATTCGTAAAACAGCAAAACGCCACGGGCTAAGTACTGATGCCTCCTTTAGATATGAGAGAAGTATTGATATTGAATTGGTCAAATATGCACTTAGGCGTGCTGCGTTACTAATTCAAGAGTTAGCTGGAGGAGTAATTTCTTCGGACATAACAGATGAGTATTCCACAAAGCACGAACCCTATCAAGTGCTTTTAAAATTTGAATACATAAATAAACTTATTGGGTATGAAATTCCGCGCGAAACAATTAAAAAGATTTTACACGGACTCGATATCAAGATGACAAGTGTAACTGAAACCTCTTTAGGATTGGAAATACCAACGTACCGCACGGACGTGCGACGCCCCGTAGATATCGTAGAAGAGATTCTGCGTGTTTATGGCTATAACAATATCCCAACAGGCTTAAAGCTAAACAGTTCAGTGCCTGACTTTACCAAACAGTTATCAAATCAACAAGAACAGCGTATTGCACAACAACTTGTAGCTCAAGGGTTTTATGAGCTATATAATAATTCGCTAACTACGCCAAAACACGGAGGAAACTCAGATGAAATGGTGGAAATTTTAAATCCCTTGAGTAGCGAACTTTCTGTGATGCGCACCCATCTGCTTTACGGAATGCTCGAAGCGGTACATTTTAACAACAACCGCCAGCAACAAAATTTGCGTTTTTTTGAGTTTGGAAACACCTATCATAAAGGAAAAAAAAGAACCGAAGAAATCGCAACACTGGGTATTGCTGTAACTGGACAACAACTTCCAAATCATTGGACAGTAGCAGAACAGAATTCAGATTTTTTCTTCTTAAAAGGAATAGTGAAAAGCTTGCTTATACGTCTTGGTATTAACGCAAAAGAAACACCCGGAAACCATGCGCACTACAAAGAAGCAATTGAATTTTATTTCAAAGACAAATACCTTGGAACACTCGGCTGGGTAAATGTAGATGCATTTGAAAACTTAGCTATCGAACAAGATGTTTTTGCCTGTACATTAATGCTTGATAATACTTTAGCAAATACAAATCAAAACATTAAAATCAAACCACTTTCAAAATACCCTTCAGTTCATCGTGATTTAGCGCTATTGGTAAACACAAAAACAACTTTTGAAGAATTATATCAAATTGCACAAAAAACGGAAAAGCAACTTCTTGAGAACATAGAATTGTTTGATATATTTACAGGAAAAGGGATTCCAGATGGTAAAAAGTCCTATGCGCTAAGCTTTACATTAAGCGACAAAAACAAAACTCTGACCGACAAACAAATAGACAAAACCATGCAGCGCATTGCACAACAATACGAAAAACAACTAGGTGCAACACTTCGCCAGTAAACTTGTTTATCAATGCTTAAACACTTGATTATTCGATAGTTATGTGTATCTTTGAAAATTGCTAAAAAGAAATTTATGTTTGCACTAACCAATATCCGAAGAGAATTAAATCAAGTTAGGGAGAAAGATCAAAAAAAGGATTTTAAGCTACCTGTAAATAGTTTTGATATTGATAAAATTGATACAAATCGTATCTATCATATTGAGCAAATAAAAAAGATTTGTATTAATTACAGACTTCGCTTTTTGGATGCCAAGCTGTTTAAAGGACAGTTTCCTGTGGAGGCAATAGACGAAATTAAAGTTATTGAAAAAACGCATCAAACTGAGTTATCTTCATTGCAAATGATGGCGCCCTCCAAACTTTTTAAATTAGAAAACGCTGACGACCCCTTGCTTTTTGCACCCATTGGGAATGAATATTACTATCTTATTTACCAATGGGGTAACGATTTGCATCCGCTACGGAAATGGTTGGTTTGGCCGTTTAAGAACTTGATAACCATGTGTGCTGCTACTTTGATTGTAAGTTTTGTTTTATCGCTTTTTGTTCCATTGTCTGTTTTTACACCAAACCCAAACTTTAGTGACTTTTTCTTGGTCTATTTTTTTATGTTTAAATCTGTTGCAGCAATAGTAATTTATTATACTTTCGCCAGAGGCAAAAATCTTAATCAAGCCATTTGGAATAGTAAATATTACAACCGCTAATGCCCGATTCTTTTACTTTATTCCACACTGGAAGTCTCGTTGAGGTACATCGTCTAAAGGCTATGTTGGAGAAAAATGGCATTTTTCCTATTATAAAAGATGAAAACGAATCAGCTAGGTTAGCTGGTTTTGGTGCCCCAAATATGATGCAGCAGCTTTGGGTGCCTATATCTGAAGTAGAAAAAGCAAAAACGTTGCTTTAAGCGTACATTTTAGCGCGCAACTCCTTTATTTTGGCATCTGCCATGTATTCGTCAAAAGTCATGTATCGATCAATAACTCCTTTTGGAGTAAGTTCCACTACCCTATTTCCAACAGATTGTGCAAAGGCATGGTCGTGTGTGGTAAGAAGCACTGTTCCTTTAAATTTGATAAGGGAATTATTAAAAGCTGTAATGGACTCCAAATCTAAGTGATTGGTTGGCTCATCGAGCATTACTACATTGGCACGCTCCATCATCATTCGTGAAAGCATACAACGTACTTTTTCGCCTCCCGAAAGGACTTTTGCTGATTTTAAAGCTTCTTCGCCACTGAAAAGCATCTTCCCTAAAAATCCACGTAAAAATACTTCTTCTCGCTCCTCATCGGTTTTGGCATATTGACGTAACCAGTCTACCAACGTTTCATCTTTACCAAAATACGTTGCGTTATCTAGCGGCAAATAGCTCTGATTTGTGGTTACACCCCACTGAAAAGAACCAGCGCTTGCTTGTTGTTTGCCATTTAGGATTTGATAAAAGGTGGTAGCTGCTCGTGCGTCTTTACTATATACCACAACCTTATCGCCTTTAGCAAGGTTTACATTTATATTTGTAAAAAGTGGTGTGCCGTCAATGTCGGCGGCAAGGCCTTCGATGTTTAAAATTTGGTCCCCTGCTTCGCGCTCACGCTCAAAAATAATGGCAGGATATCGTCTTGATGAAGGGCGAATATCAGCAATATTTAGCTTGTCAATCATCTTTTTACGAGAAGTAGCTTGCTTTGATTTTGCCACGTTAGCACTAAACCGAGCAATAAATTCTTCTAATTCTTTTTTCTTTTCCTCGGCCTTTTTATTTTGCTGTGCTCGTTGTTTTGCTGCCAGCTGACTAGACTCATACCAAAATGTATAATTTCCTGAGTAGTGATTGATTTTACCAAAATCGACATCTGATATATGAGTACAAACCGCATCTAAAAAGTGTCGGTCATGTGAAACTACAATCACAGTATTATCATAGTTCGCCAAAAAATGTTCCAGCCACTGAATGGTTTCGTAATCCAAATCGTTCGTAGGTTCGTCCATGATGAGCACGTCAGGATTTCCAAATAATGCCTGCGCCAACAACACACGTACCTTTTGTTTTCCGTCAAGGTCTTTCATTAGTATATAATGATGCTCTTCGTTGATATCCAGATTAGAAAGCAGCGTAGCGGCATCACTTTCAGCATTCCAGCCGTTCATTTCTTCGTATTTAATTTGCAATTCACCTACGCGGTTACTGTCAGCATCCGAAAAATCAGGCTTAGCGTACAAATCATCCATTTCTTTTTTGATGGCAAATAATGGCTTATTTCCTTGAACAACTGTTTCAAGTACAGGGAAATTATCATAAGCAAAGTGATCCTGCTCCAACACCGACATACGCTTTCCTGTCTCAAGATGTACACTTCCCGAATTTGGCTCCATTTTTCCTGTCAATACTTTTAAAAATGTAGATTTTCCTGCGCCATTTGCTCCTATAATACCATAGCAATTGCCTTGATTAAACGAAACATTTACTTCGTCAAATAACACTCGCTTGCCAAATTGAACGGAAAGATTAGATACGGATAGCATACTATTTATTTTTTGCAAAAATAGAAAAGGCCACAGATTTTCTACGGGCTTTTTTGTCGGACTTGATTTTAGTTAATTACCTTTGTTATAATCCGCAAGGAATTTTGCCAAGCCGCTATCGGTAAGCGGGTGCTTTGCCAAACCAACAATGGCACTCAAAGGCCCCGTCATTACGTCTGCGCCGATATGCGCACAATCAATAATGTGCATAGTATGGCGTACAGAAGCTGCCAAAATTTGTGTGCCAAATTCGTAATTATCAAACACGTTTCTAATGTCCTCTATCAGTTGTAAACCGTCAGTTGAAATATCATCTAAACGACCGATAAATGGTGATACGTAAGTAGCGCCAGCTTTTGCAGCCAACAACGCCTGACCAGTAGAAAAAATAAGCGTACAGTTGGTTTTAATTCCCTTATCAGAAAAGTGTTTTATGGCTTTGATACCTTCCAAAATCATAGGCACTTTTACTACAATTTGCGGGTGCAATGCCGCAAGTGCTTCGCCTTCTTTTACAATGCCTTCAAAATCGGTAGCAATAACTTCAGCAGAAACGTCACCTTCAACAATGTCGCAAATGGCTTTGTAATGCGTAATAATATTGTCTTGGCCCGTAATTCCTTCTTTTGCCATCAAAGATGGGTTCGTAGTTACCCCATCCAAAATACCAAGGGCTTGAGCTTCTTTAATCTGATCTAAGTTTGCTGTGTCGATAAAAAACTTCATATGGTTTATTTTAAATTATAAAAAGAGGCTAATAAATTTTCATAATTACGCTGTGGCAACAAAAACTTAATTACAGGCGAAAGAATTTCTATAATAGGTCCAACGCTGTAATGCGGCTTTAATTTGTTTTTCAAGATAATCTTTTCAATTTTTTTGGCCACCTTAGTAGGGTTTATACCATTTTCAACATGAGCATCCATATCTGAAAGAGCATTTTTGTATTGATTGTAATATATGGAATCATCTCTTAGTGGTGAATAAAAACGATTCGCAGCAATGGGAGTCTGTATAGAGCCCGGTGAAAGTGTAGTACACTGAATTGGAGTGTGTCGAAGCTCTAAACGCAAACTTTCAGTTACACGCATTAGCGCAGCTTTTGATGCAGAATAAACACTTCTGAATGGCAAGCCATTGTCGCCTGCTAAAGAAGCTACGTTTATGATTTTTCCAGAGTGTTGTTTGTGCATCTGTTTAAGCACCTGTTGCATTACAAAAATTGGACCCATAAGATTAGTATCAAAAACCTTATAAAAAGGCTCCTTTTCGAGTTCTTCTAAAGGTCCAGCCATACCCATACCAGCATTGTTTACGAGAATATCTATACGACTGTAATCCGAAATAATTTGATGTATCGCGGATTCAATAGATGCGTTATCTGTAACATCCATTGCCACAAGTGGAAATGAATGATTAGGGAATTTGTTAGGCGTACGGCTTGTCCCAATTACGTAAAAACCACAAGCGGAAAGGTGTTTTCCGGTTACTAAGCCAATTCCCGAAGAGGCGCCTGTAATGAGAACAACGTATGGTTTTTTCATAAAAAAAAGGCAAGTTACCTACAGCACACCGCTACGACCGCTTACCCTTGCTGCGTTTCCGCCCTGGGGGGATTCAGCAGGAGCTGGTTGTATAGGACTTGCCTGTTACAAATATATATGCTTTGTTCATTTTTTTTTCTGAACATTATGAGTATTTTTCAACATTAATTTGATGCCTTATGAATAGATTGTTAGGTCTTGTCTTTTTTGCGCTTCTTTTAATAGTCGGAAGTTGCTCGCAAAAGCAATCTATCTCGTATAAAATTGTTGTACAAACAGCTTCAAAAAAAGTTCGTCCTACAGACACAATACGTTTATCTCTAAACACATTGGCAGACACCAAAACACATCATTTTTATTGGAATAACAAAAAGTTGACACAACCATTTATTGTACCCCAAACCACAGGAGAACAGCAAATTAAAGCAATTATTAAAACCGAAAATGGCACAAAAGAAGTCACAAAAAATATTCGTGTTTTTGCGCTAACAAGTCCAAAAGCGTTTACTTACAAACTAATAAATACCTATCCACACGACATTAATGCTTACACCCAAGGACTGGAATTTGTTGGCGATACGCTGTATGAAAGCACTGGGCAATATGGGGCTTCATCAATTAGGAAAGTGGATTATAAAACAGGGAAAGTCATTCAAAAACTTCCATTAAATAAGACATATTTTGGCGAGGGTATTACGTATATTGACGGTAAAATAATACAATTAACATGGAAAAAACAACTTGGATTTGTTTATAATGCAGCGGATTTTAGCCTAGAAAAATCATTTAAATACACCAAAAGTCCAGAGGGTTGGGGGCTTTGCACTGATGGAAAGTGGCTTTACAAAACCGATGGTAGCCAAAAACTTTGGCGGCTAGATGCTACTACTTTTGAGGAGATTGATAGTAAAGACATTGTTACGCATAACTCCTTTTTGTCTAAAGTGAATGAATTGGAATATGCTAACGGGCTAATTTACGGGAATACGTATCAGTTTAATAAAGACGTGGTGGTAATTGTTGACCCAAAAACGGGAATTGTAAAAGGTGTTGTAGATTTTTCAGGTTTAAAGAAAAGAGTACAACAACACAACCGATTGGACGTTTTTAATGGGATTGCCTATCACCCTAAACGCAATACTTTTTTTGTAACGGGAAAGTATTGGGATAAATTATTTGAAGTTGAAATCATTGAAAAATAAATCACAAAACATTTTTTTTCAAACATTATTGCTGCTTGTAGCCATTACATTGGCAAATTTGTATAGCAGTTGCCGTACTGATTTTACGTTTCGCCCTGTACAATCTTCGGATTTGCGATTTAGTAGAGATACCGTTTATTTGAATACCATTTTTACTGGAATTAGTTCCGCAACATATACACTTAAAGTGTATAACAATTCTGACGATCCGGTTTCTATCCCCGAGATCTATTTGGATAGCGGAGACAATTCAAATTTTAGATTAAATGTTGATGGACTGAGTGGCAAATCATTTCAAGATGTAGAACTGCTACCCAAAGACAGCATGTATGTCTTTATCGAAACAACTGCTGATATTAATACCCTCACGCAAAGCGAAACTCAATTTTTGTATGAAGATAAGTTGCGTTTTTCTGATGTAGGTGATGTTACAGTAATGACCTTGGTAAAAGACGCTCTGTTTTTGTATCCTGAAAAAAATGCTACTACTGGTATTAAAGAAAGTATCCCAATTGGAGATCCTGATGATAATATTGGTATTGAAGGCCGCTATCTAATGGATAGCGAACTCGTTTTCACAAACGAAAAGCCCTACGTGGTATATGGTTATATGGGTGTTCCGTCGGGGAAAACAGTTGTTTTTGAAGCGGGTGCTCGTATTCATTTCCATAAAAATTCAGGAATTATTGTTGCTAAAGATGCTACAATGATTGTTAATGGCACCCCAAGTAGTGATTCCGAGACCTTAAATGGTGAGGTTATTTTTGAGGGAGATCGATTAGAACCTTTATACGATGACATTCCAGGACAATGGGGGGCAATTTGGCTAACAGCTGGCAGCACACAACATCAATTCAATCATGCCACAATCAAAAATGCAACCGTAGGTATTTTGATGGATTTTAACGATGAAAAAGCAAATCCTACACTCTCATTAAAAAATACACAAATACACAATAGTGCATCTATAAATTTATGGGGGAAAACAGCACATATTTATGCTGAAAACTCCGTATTTGGTAGCGCCGGACAGGCGTCTTTTTATGGGAATATCGGTGGTAAATATCAGTTTTCACAATGTACATTTGCAAATTATTGGAACAAAAGTTTTCGTACAACACCTGCTGTATTACTAAACGATTACATCCCTGTTGATAGCGAAACAAACTTTGTCAAACCTCTTGAAAAAGCAACTTTTAACAATTGTATTATTGAGGGAAATCAATTTGTGGAGTTTTTTGCAGACCAAAAAGGCATGGGTACGTTCAATTTTAAGCTCAATCACACAGCAATACAGTTTGAAAGTTCAAATCAATCTATAATTGACAATCCGTTTTATGATTGGGATGATACCACTTATTACGTCCAAATTATCCGTAATGGTGAACCAGCGTTTGTAATGCCTGAAGAAAATGACATGCGCATTTCACAAGATAGTGATTTTATCAGAAAGGGTGATGTAGCTATCGAAGTACAAATTCAAACAGATTTATTGGGTAAACAACGCACTACACCGCCAGACCTTGGTGCATATCAACATGTTGTGATTGAAGATTAAGCGTTAAAAAGCGGACGATTTGCCATCATAGCATGCACTTGTTCTCCAACGCCTGCAAGTATCGTTTCGTTCTCTGGGTTTTGAATAACCTCGTCAATCAAGGTAACTATTGGCTCCATATCAGCCGCAACTAATCCCCTAGTGGTTATAGCAGCTGTTCCAAAGCGAATTCCAGAAGTCACAAACGGTGATTTATCGTCAAACGGCACCATATTTTTATTTGCAGTAATATCTGCTTTCACTAAGGCTTGCTCGGCTTGTTTACCTGAGATGTTTTTGTTGCGTAAATCGACAAGCATCATGTGGTTATCTGTACCATCTGAAATAAGGTTGTAGCCCTTATCTACAAGTGCTTTTGCCATAGCTTGCGCATTTTCACGTACGCGTATAATATAATGTAAAAAATCGTCGGTTAATGCCTCACCAAAAGCAATAGCTTTTGCGCCAACAACATGCTCAAGGGGTCCGCCTTGATTGCCAGGGAAAACAGCCATATCCAAAAGTGAAGACATCATGCGTAAATTACCATTTTTGAGTTTTAGCCCAAAGGGGTTTTCATGATCTTGCCCCATCATAACCAATCCACCACGAGGACCACGAAGAGTCTTATGCGTAGTGGTTGTTACAACATGACAATAAGGCATTGGATCGTTCAAAATACCTTTGGCAATAAGACCCGAAGGATGTGAAATATCTGCCAACAAAAATGCACCTACGCTATCTGCAATTTCTCTAAAGCGTTTGAAATCAATATCTCTTGAATAAGCCGATGCACCTGCGATTATCATTTTGGGCTTTTCACGCGCAGCAATTTCTTCAATAACATCATAATCCAAACGCCCAGTTTCTTTATCTACACCATAAAAAACAGCATCATACAATCGTCCAGAAAAATTTACAGGTGAGCCATGTGTGAGGTGACCTCCATGAGATAAATCAAAGCCCATGATTTTATCACCAGGTTTTATAAATGCGTGATACACCGCCGTATTGGCTTGTGATCCAGAATGTGGCTGCACGTTAGCATAATAAGCCCCAAACAACGCTTTTGCTCTATCAATGGCAATAGTTTCTATTTCATCAACCACCTCACATCCGCCGTAATACCGCTTTCCAGGATAGCCTTCGGCATACTTGTTTGTAAGGATAGAACCCGTGGCTTCCATAACTTGAGGACTGGTAAAATTCTCTGAGGCAATTAACTCAACGCCGTTTATTTGGCGTTCTTTTTCTGCTTCGATTAACTCAAATATTTGCGCATCACGGTGGGTATTCATAACTGAAATTAAACAACAAAAATAGCTAAACAGCATAAGACAAAATATTAAAAATAATGGTTTTATTAAAAAATAATAAACATAAATCAGAAGGTTATACTTTTGTAGCATGCAAAAGCCAATTAACATAAAAAACAAACGAGCGCGTTTTGAGTACGAACTCATGGATCAATACACCGCTGGGATTGTGTTAACAGGTACGGAGATAAAATCTATTCGTGCTGGGAAGGCTTCTATTGTAGAAAGTTTTTGTGCATTCAGTGAGCAAGGTGAACTTTTTATTATCAATATGCACATTGAAGAATACAGTCATGGAGGTTATGTAAATCACCGCACCAAAGGAGACCGAAAACTACTTCTTCAACGAAAAGAATTGCAAAAATTACTCAAACAGGTTCAAAATGTGGGGCTTACCATAGTGCCACTGCAGTTGTTTTTAACAGATAAAGGGTTAGCAAAAGTGCGCATTTCTTTGGCGAGAGGAAAAAAAATTCACGACAAGCGTGAAACCCTAAAAGATCGGGACAATAAAAGGCAACTTGAGCTTGTAAAAAAGAACTTTAAACGCTAATTCTTGTCTTGCAAAAGCGGTACAAAACGAAAATCGCCAAGTTCCAATTTTTGAAAATCGTTTTCCGAAGTTCGGGTAATAATAGTCATTTTCTGGCTGGTTTCGCCAACTGGAATTACCATCCTTCCTCCTATTGCCAATTGTTCTAGAAGGGTTTGGGGAACTGACGGTGCACCTGCCGTAACAATAATTCTATCATATGGGGCTTGTTCGGGGTAGCCTTTGTATCCATCCCCAAAAATGAGTTTCTTGGGTTTGTACCCGAGTGCAGGTAAACGCTTTAGACTGGTGCGAAACAACTCATGTTGACGTTCAATAGAATAGACTTTTGCACCCATATGGCATAACACGGCAGTTTGATACCCAGAACCCGTGCCGATTTCCAAAACTTTCATGCTGGCTTTTAAATGCAATTGCTCACTTTGGAATGCCACAGTATAAGGTTGTGAAATAGTTTGCTCTGCACCAATGGGGAATGCTTTGTCTTGATAGGCATGATCCACAAAACTACTATCCAAAAACAAATGGCGTGGAATGTGGCCTATAGCATCAAGAACAGCCGTTTGGGTAATTCCTTTTTGCTTTAAAACCGAAACCAATTGGTGACGTTTTCCCTGATGCTTTGTTGTATCCTGCTTCATCTGGTCAAAAATACAAAATCAACTGCCTAAGCACCACCTAATCTTGTTACATTTGTAGTATGAAAAAGTCCTTAAAAGCTGGTGTGTTGGGTACAGGGCATTTGGGTAAAATACATTTGCGCTTGTTGCATCAATCCGAAAAATATGATTTGGTTGGTTTTTATGATGAAAACAAAGCCGTAAGAGATAAGATTACTGAGGAATATGGATTTAAGGCATTTGGTTCAGTAGCTGAACTAATTGATAATGTTGAAATGGTAGATATCGTAACCCCTACACTTTTTCATCACGAACTTGCCAAACAAGCCATTGAAGAGGGCAAACATGTTTTTATAGAAAAGCCCATTACCCAAACGGTATCACAAGCCAAGGAACTCATCGCTCTCGCTAAAAAACATAAAGTGTTGGGTCAGGTGGGACATGTAGAGCGATTTAATCCTGCTTTTTTAGCGGTAAAAAACGATATTAATGACAGCATGTTTATTGAAACGCATCGCTTAGCAGAGTTTAATCCACGCGGAACTGACGTTCCTGTTGTTTTGGATCTTATGATTCATGATATTGATACTGTGCTTAGTGTGGTTGATACGCCCATATCAACTATATCGGCAAGTGGGGTTTCAATTATTAGCGAAACACCAGACATTGCTAACGCCAGAATTGAATTTGAAAACGGTTGTGTCGCTAATTTAACTGCAAGTAGGATTTCATTAAAAAACATGCGTAAAGCACGCTTTTTCCAAAAAGATGCTTACATCTCTGTAGACTATTTGGATAAAAAAGTAGAGGTAGTAAAAATGCACGACGCACCAAAAGACATTGGGGATTTTGACATGGTATTGGAAAATGCAAAGGGGAAAAAGAAGCGAATATTCTTCGACAATCCTGAAATCCCCGAAGTAAATGCAATTCTTATGGAACTCGAATGCTTTGCCGATGCCATTACTAACAACGCCCCAGTCATTGTCCCGCTTAATCAAGGAAAAAATGCCCTCGAGATTGCCCTACAGATTACAGCACTTGTTGAAAAATCCTCGTCATGATAGCGGAGCAAATTAAAAAATTTAATGATGAATTACCGAAGGGAACAACCCTAGTGGCGGTTTCTAAAACAAAACCTAACAGTGCAATCGAAGAAGCGTATGGAGCTGGTCATCGTGATTTTGGAGAAAATAAAGTCCAAGAACTTTGGCAAAAAGCCCAAACATTACCCAACGATATTCGTTGGCACATGATTGGGCATTTGCAGCGTAATAAAGTAAAACACATCGCACCTTTTGTTCATCTTATACATGGGGTTGATAGCGTAAGACTTTTGGCTGAAATCAATAAACAAGCTACAAAAAATCATCGTATAATTGACGTGCTTATCCAAATCCACATTGCAGAGGAAAGTTCAAAATTCGGGTTTTCATACAGCGAAGCAGAAGCATTATTTTCCAATGAAAATCAATACCCAAGCATCCATATTGTTGGACTAATGGGCATGGCTACCTTTACCAAAAATAAGCAAAAAGTAAAAAGTGAATTTGAAGCACTTTCGGCATTTTACATCGAATGGAAGGTAAAAACATCACTTACAGTTTTGTCTATGGGTATGAGTAATGA
>DLPY01000014.1 GCA_002478685.1 Flavobacteriaceae bacterium UBA7446 | reverse complement strand
TCTTGCTCCATCCAATCCATTGTTGCGGCACCATCGTGTACCTCTCCAATTTTGTGGCTAACGCCGGTATAGTATAAAATACGCTCAGTAGTTGTGGTCTTACCTGCGTCAATGTGCGCTGCAATTCCAATATTACGTGTATATTTTAAATCTCTTGCCATGGTTTTGTTATGATACGTTGTTAAAATCTAAAGTGTGAAAATGCTTTATTTGCTTCTGCCATTTTGTGTGTATCTACACGTTTTTTAACGGCAGCACCTTCTTCTTTTTCGGCAGCGATTATTTCGGCAGCAAGTTTTTGCGCCATAGATTTTTCATTGCGTTTACGTGCATATCCGATAAGCCATTTCATGGCCATAGAAATCTTTCGGTCTGGACGAATTTGCATGGGAATTTGAAAAGTAGCACCTCCCACACGGCGGCTGCGCACTTCTACGTGCGGCATTACATTTGAAAGTGCATCTTTCCATACTTGGAGTGCATCTTTCTCTTCGTTTTGGTTTTTGGATTCTACAATATCGATAGCATCGTAAAATATCTTGAATGCTACAGATTTTTTGCCATTCCACATCAGGTTATTGACAAAGCGCGTAACCAATTGGTCATTAAAGCGCGGGTCGGGAAGTAGAGGGCGTTTTTTCGCCTGTCTTTTTCTCATATTCTGGGTTTGAGTGGTTCAAGCAAGCTTGAACGTCATGTTATGTTATCGATACTTTTACTTTTTAGGTCGCTTTGCACCATACTTGGACCGACGCTGTAAACGACCTTCAACACCTGCGGTGTCAAGCGCACCACGAACAATGTGGTAACGAACTCCGGGTAAATCTTTTACACGACCTCCACGTACAAGTACGATAGAGTGCTCTTGTAAATTGTGACCTTCACCTGGAATATAGGCATTAACCTCATTACCATTTGTTAGGCGAACCCTAGCCACTTTCCGCATGGCGGAATTTGGTTTTTTTGGTGTTGTGGTGTACACACGTGTACACACTCCTCGACGCTGTGGACATGAATCCAAAGCAGCAGATTTGCTCTTTTTAACGAGGTCCTTACGGCCTTTACGAACTAGTTGCGATATAGTTGGCATACGTTATACTTACTTTATTCCTTCATTTAGAGGGCTGCAAATGTAGCATAATTTTCCACGCTATCAAATACTGTTATATAATTTTTTGTGCCGATTCAAGCTCACATAGTATTTAACCTGAAAAACAGCACCAACATTTTGAATTAAAACCCATAACATGCAATTCGCTATGTTATTAAATCTACGGTGCGTAATTTTGTTAGCAATATGTCTAAAAGCCAAAACGAGTTTATCGCTTTTTTTGAAGCACTACATGCAAAGCAACACCCATTTGTGCTATTTCGTTTACCACAAACAAAAGAAGTTGTGGTTTATCAACAGACTGAAAAGAAACATCATCAGACCAAAACATTAACTAAAAAGGGTTTTGTGTTTGCGCCATTTTTGGAAGAAGAATCATACACCTATATTCCTAATCAAATAGAAAAGCGTTTTGTTGTACCCCAATACATCAGTAACAATGAGACAACCAAAGTTGTTGATGTGCAAAACAAGTCTTATTATATGGAATTGGTTACTGCTGCAAAAAATACTATAAAACAAAGTAACCTAGAAAAAGTAGTGGTTTCTCGTGAACACGTACAGCCTTACACGGGGTCTATTGCATTATCTTTTTTAAAGTTGATACACACTTACCCAAATGCGATGGTATATTATTGGTCACATCCGCACTCCGGAGATTGGATGGGCGCAACACCCGAAACACTGCTTCATATTAAGGATGGAATATGCAAAACCATGGCTTTGGCTGGCACATTACCCTACCAAGAAGGCACCCCTCCAAACTGGACCTCTAAAGAGCTAGATGAGCAGCAAATGGTTGCTAATTTTATCCAAAATCAACTGGAAATTATTTTCCCTAAAAACGACATTAGTCTGTCGCCGACCTACACCAAACGTGCAGGGAATTTAGTGCATTTGTGTGCAGATTTTGAAGTACCGCTTACAAACGCCACTACCCTTGACGTGGTGCGTTTGCTACATCCCACGCCGGCCATAGCAGGTGTTCCGGTTAACGAAAGCTTGGCTTTTTTAGCTGCCCATGAAACCCATAATCGGAGCTATTATGCGGGAGTTTTGGGGCCAATCGCTTCTGATACTGTGCATTTATTTGTAAACCTACGATGTGCTGAAGTAATGCAAAAAAGTCTCACGTTATATGTTGGTGGTGGCATTACGGCACAAAGTGATGCCGAAAGGGAATGGGTAGAAAGTCAACGCAAGGCCGAAACACTTCTCAACGTCATATAAATTTTAGTCATTAGTACACTCAAGTGCGGTTTTGTACTTTTGCAAAGCTATGAAACCCATTTCCAAAGCACAGCATTTGCGCTACACAGAAATTCCACTTCCACAAGCAGTCGTATTTTACTGTGAACAATACGATATTGAGCACGTTGTCATTTCTGCAGGTTCTCGTAATGCACCCTTGACAAATGGCTTTACTGAAAATCCATTTTTCAAGACATATAGTATCGTCGACGAGCGCGCTGCCGCATTTTTTGCATTGGGGGTGGCACAACAGCTTGATCGACCCGTGGCAATCTTATGTACGTCAGGATCGGCTCTATTGAATTACTACCCTGCCGTGGCAGAAGCCTATTATAGCAGTATACCGTTAGTTATCCTTTCAGCAGATCGCATGCCACACCGAATTGGTATTGGTGATGGACAAACCATACAGCAAGAAGGTGTTTTTGGTCAGCACTTGGCTGGAGCGGCTTCATTAAAGCCAGATGTGTGTCATGCCACAAATGCCTTACTTGCTAGCAACAAACAACCCCATTTTTCTACTAATCCTAGAAAAAAAGAAGTTGAGGAACTCCAACAAAAACATCAAGCACATAACATAAAGGAACTTCAGCGCATTTTTACCCTTTCTGCCACTGCAAAAGGCCCTGTGCACGTGAATATTCCCATGGAAGAACCACTTTATGGGATGACAAACACGCCTCTAGCATTTCCACCTGCCCCTGCGTTAAAAACTACTACTTTTGATCCCGATTTTACAGCACTATTATCGGCGTGGAAGGAGGCAAAACGTAAAATGATTTTAATGGGTGTTTCTTCTCCCAATCCCGTGTTAACATCCCTTTTGGAAACATTACTGCAAGACCCAAGCGTGTTAGTACTCACCGAAAAAACTTCCAATTTTTCGAATCCAAATGCCATCGCTTCCATCGATTGCCTTATGGCACCGTTAGAATTGGAACAATGTGGTAACGAAAAAGAACTTCAACCCGATTTATTACTTACCCTTGGAGGTATGATTGTGTCTAAAAAAATCAAATTCTTTTTGCGCAAATACCAAGCCCTTGCTCATTTCCACATTGACCAAACCAAAGCAAACGACACCTTTTACTTTCTGTCAAAGCATATCAATGCCCCCGCTGAAAAAACACTTAAGGTATTGGCAAAAATAACTCAATCAAAAGGTGATTATCAAGCCTCTATTTTATTGCGCTATCGCAATTACTTAAAAAAAGGGAAAGCGTATTTGTCAAAAATTCCTTTTTCGGATTTACGAGCTTTTGACCTCATTATCCAATCACTTCCTCAAAACACACATTTACAAGTTGCCAACAGTTCGCCTATTCGATATATGCAACTTTTTGATTTACCCAAAGGAACAGAAGTCTATTGTAATCGCGGAACGGCTGGTATTGATGGCAGCACCGCCACAGCAATGGGTGCAGCACAAATCAACCCAAAACAAACGGTTTTGATTACGGGAGATTTAAGTTTTTTCTATGATATTAACGGACTGTGGCACAATTATATTCCAAATACCGCTCGTATTATCTTAATCAACAACCAAGGAGGTGGGATTTTTAGAATATTGCCAGGTGATAAAGACACTCCCAAATACGACACCTACTTTGAAACCATTCATAGCAAAAATGCCCGAAATGTGGCAAAACATTTTGGACTGCACTTTAAGCGTGTAAGTACACTTTGGGGGCTAAAACGAGCATTGCGTTCTTTTTTTAATACTTCAAAAACCGCTAAAATATTGGAAATTAGCACACCAAGAAAACTAAATGACACAGTATTATTAAACTATTTTAGGGCTATGGCTGAAACAAAAAATTAAATTGACATCTATGAGAGCTTGGAAAACTATTAAAGAGTACAGCGACATTCGCTTTGAATTTTTCGAAGGCATTGCCAAAATCACTATTGACCGCGAAAAAGTGTACAACGCTTTCCGTCCAGAGACAAATAACCAAATGCTAGAAGCCATGGACGTTTGTCGTGAGCGTGAAGACATTGATGTAGTTGTATTTACCGGAGCCGGCGACAAGGCTTTTTGCAGCGGCGGTGATCAAAATGTAAAAGGAGTTGGTGGATACATTGGCGAAGACGGCGTGCCACGCCTAAACGTATTGGACCTACACAAAAAAATCCGCGAAATTCCAAAGCCGGTAGTTGCCATGGTAAACGGCTATGCCATTGGTGGTGGACATGTTTTGCACGTGGTTTGCGACCTTTCTATTGCCAGCGAAAACGCTATTTTCGGACAAACGGGACCTAAGGTGGGCAGCTTTGACGGTGGTTTTGGTTCGTCTTACTTAGCACGCCACGTTGGACAGAAAAAAGCCCGTGAGATTTGGTTTTTGTGTCAGCAATATTCTGCGCAAGAAGCTCTAGAAATGGGATTGGTAAACAAGGTAGTACCCTTGTCAGATTTGGAAGATAATGTTGTGGAATGGTGTAAAATCATGCAGCAGCGCAGTCCATTGGCATTACGTATGATTAAGCGTTGTATGAATGCGGAACTGGACGGGCAACACGGGCTTATGCAGCTCGCTGGAGATGCAACACTTATGTACTATCTTATGGATGAGGCACAAGAAGGTAAAAACGCCTTTTTGGAAAAACGCGCACCTAACTTTAAGCAATACCCTAAATTTCCATAGTGAACAACCCCCCATTGTTTCGCATTTGGGTTTCGGCGGCGCGGTTGCGCACGCTACCGCTTTCGGTGGCAGGAATTGTAGCTGGAAACGCCCTTGCGGTGCAATACCAACACTTTTCGTGGGGACTTTATGGGAGCACCCTACTAACGGCTATTGCCTTTCAAATCCTTTCCAATTTTGCAAATGATTATGGTGATGGCATTAAGGGAACGGATAACGAAAATCGGGTTGGGCCCAAACGAGTGTTGCAGCAACAACTACTCTCGAAAAATGTGCTTTTTCGAGGAATAATACTAACGGCAATTATTAGTATGGGGCTAGCGATTTTAACCATTTATCTTGCTTTTGGCGTAGGCGAAACAACAAATAGTTTGCTGTTTTTGGGGCTTGCTTTGGGGGCTATAATTGGTGCATACAAATACACCGCCGGAAAAGGGGCTTATGGCTATCACGCTATGGGTGATGCGTTTGTGTTCTTGTTTTTCGGACTACTCGCAGTTTGCGGAGCCTATTTCTTGCAAACCAAAACCGTAAACCCCTCTGTCTGTTGTATGGCTTTTGCCATCGGGTTTTTGAGTGTTGGGGTATTGAATTTAAACAATATGAGGGATATTGAAAACGACACTGCCGTGGGTAAAAAAACAGTGGCTGCCGTGCTGGGACTTAATACCGCTAAAAAGTATCATGCCCTTCTTGTTTTGGGAGGGATTGCTAGTTTGTGCATTGGGTTAATCATTACAGTACAAAACTATTGGTGCTACATTCCCTTATTCGTTGTTTTTCCTCTAGCCGTCCAATTGAAAAAAACGTTGAGGGTAAAAAAACATGCCGACTTCGATGCTTTACTCAAACCGCTGGCAGTCAGTACTTTTATGCTAAGTTTATTGTTGTTTGCTTCTAAATTTTGGTTTTAAATGGAAGTGCGCTTTGGAAAATATACGCTTGATTTTAAACGTCCTAGCGGAACGTCGAGGGGGGTGTTACACAAGAAAGAAACCTATTTTATTGAAATCATCGAAGTTGGTCGACGTGGTATAGGTGAATGTGGATTATTTCATGGGCTAAGCCACGACGATTCACCTGAGTTTGAATCGCAATTAGCTAAAGTATGCGATGCCCTGCAAAAAGGTGAAGACGTATCTACGCTTTGTGCAGGTTTCCCATCTATACAAATGGGAGTGGAAATGGCTCTTTTATCATTTAACTCCCCTACTCCTTTTCAATTGTTTGACAACGAATTTGGTCATGGAAGGCAACCTATTGCCATAAACGGATTGGTTTGGATGGGCGATTTGGAATTTATGCGTAAACAAGTATTTGATAAAATCAAATCCGGATTTGACTGCATCAAAATAAAAATTGGTGCATTGGATTTTGTGGTAGAATGCCAATTGTTAGCAGAAATCCGGGAACGCTATTCCGCTGAGGAAGTAACGCTGCGTGTAGACGCCAATGGCGCATTTTCCGTTAATGAAGCCCTTAAAAAACTCCATCAACTTGCTGCATTTGACATCCACAGTATTGAACAACCCATAGCTGTAGGACAACACAAAGCAATGGCAGATTTATGCGCCAAAACCCCCCTGCCTATTGCGCTTGACGAAGAACTTATTGGTGTGTTAAAATCAACTGAAAAAGCTACCCTTTTGGAACGTATCAACCCGCAGTACATTATTTTAAAGCCAAGTTTGTTGGGTGGTTTTTCCGCATCGGAAGAATGGATTCAGTTAGCTAAGGAGCGCAAAATTGGCTGGTGGGTTACCAGTGCGCTTGAAAGTAACATAGGGCTAAACGCCGTTGCGCAATGGACGGCTTCGTTAAACATCAAAATGCCACAAGGGCTTGGTACTGGCAGTTTATTTACTAACAATATAGAAAGTCCGTTGGTAGTTTCAGAAGGTGTTTTACGTTACGACAATTCCCTATCTTGGGTGTACCCTTTTTAAGATGAAACTACACGCACAATTTCGACTTAACGGAAAGGCGTACAGCAATGACAGCTTGCTTGCGGAAGCCAAAGAATGGCAAAACTCCAATGATAACGACCAAAAATATTTAGGAATATTTTTAGAAGACTGGCTTAATGAAAGTGACACCATTATGGTTCATACCTCAGGTTCTACAGGAGTGCCAAAACCACTTTTGGTTTCAAAAACATCCATGCAAACCTCTGCCATGCGAACCGCTGATTTTTTTGAACTATCGCCTGGCAATACGGCATTGCTTTGTCTCCCTGTGCGCTATATCGCAGGAAAGATGATGGTAGTACGCGCCATGGTTATTGGATTGGTTTTGGACATAACACCACCGAAAACAACTCCTCAACTACAAGGAAAAAAATACGATTTTGCCGCACTGATTCCGCTACAGGCAAAAGCATCATTTGAGCTGTTGGAAAACCTAAAAACAGTGCTTATTGGCGGAGCGCCAATCCCCATAGAATTACGTAAAGCACTTGCCAAAAAACACCCGCATTGTGTAGAAACCTATGGCATGACGGAAACCCTAACCCATGTGGCTACACGTCGAATAAGCTATCCTGCAATTCCATTTCAGGTAATGCCCAATGTAGAACTTAGCTTGGATTCGGATGGCTGTTTGGTATTAACAATTCCTTATATTTCCGAACATCCTATAATTACAAATGATGTGGTGGAACTTAAAGGCAAGAGATTCTTTCATTTATTGGGAAGACGTGATTTTGTGATAAATTCAGGAGGTAAAAAAATATTTCCAGAGCAGCTAGAAGAAAAGCTAAGTTTAGTATTTGAAATTCCTTTCTTTTTTGCAGGGATTCCAGATAAAAAATTGGGTGAACAATTAGTACTTGTTTTGGAGAGCGATACCAAAAATAAGATGCACTATTTAGAAATTGCTACAAAAATCTTGAGTACAGATAAACATCATATACCTAAAGAAGTATTTTGCTTAGATGCTTTTCTTTATACAAAAACAGGAAAATTGGATAGAACAGCTACGTTGAAGAAGGTTTTCGAAAAATATTAAATGGTGTTGTAATAGGCACTTCGACTACGCTCAGTGTTCATCGAATTGTGATGAAATACTAAAACGAAGCTCGCCAAGTGCGGGGTTTTTTTATATCTTGTAACTATGAAAAAGAAAATTGCCCTTATTACTATGCTATTTTTTGTGTCTTGTGTGTCTTCTACTGCGGTAAGCACTAGCCCCACACCACAAGAAAAAAAAGCAATTCAAAAACAAGAACTTAAAGACCGTATACAAACAACCATGGCGGAGCAAAACCGCCGTATTGACAGCTTAATTGCTACCAAAGACAAACGCCTGCGGAAAGACAAAAACGGAAACTATATTCGTCCCAACTGGGTATCGGCTTCGGGTACGCCCTTGTATTATAGCACCAACAAACGCTCGGCGCGAAAGGCTATCAAAGCAGATGCACTAAGTTCTGGTGGTGCGTTAGGACTAAACCTTAACGGCGAAGGCATTCATGTCGGTATTTGGGATGCGGGGCATATTTTTGCGGCGCATGATGAATTTACTGGCGGTGCCGACTTTTTTGGCTATCAAGTACCCATAGAAATTGCAGATTCCACTGCTGCTGATATTTGGCACGGACATCCCACTGCCGTAGCGTCTATAGTGATTTCAAAAGGCATTTTGGATAACGAAACTTATGACATTACAGGAATAGCGCCCCGATTAGATAAGCTATACAGCTATGATTGGGATGATGATTATTTGGAAATTTTTGAGCAGTTACAAACCAATAACAATACCGATTTTATCCTTTCCAATCATTCCTACGGCATTCCACTATTGGACGACAACAATGAGCTCATTCTTGAAATTGAAGAAATAGGCGGCTATAGCGAATGGAGCTCAATAATTGATCAAATTACGTATACGTTTTCAAACTATTTGCACGTAGTGGCTGGTGGTAACGATGGTTATGAATCGTATCCAGGTCAGTCTGTTAACGGATTAGACCAACTGACCGGTTCAACCACTGCGAAAAATGCACTAACCGTAGGTAGTTTTTCCATAGATGACAATAGCGAAAACATCACCCCAACAGGATTTAGCAGCGCAGGACCTACCAACGATTTTCGTATAAAGCCTGAAATCTGTGCTGCTGGGCAAGCATTAGGTGCCGCCACTTGGGACGAAGATAATCCTGAAGCTACGGATAGCTATGTAGTTACAAGCGGCACCTCATTTGCCGCTCCAGCAACGGCAGCAGGCGTTGCCCTCCTGCAACAACTTTACAAGCAAAAGCAGAATGTATTTATGCGTGGGGCTACCGCCAAAGCCTTACTATGCCATACGGCAGATGATATTACAGAGTGGGGTACACAAGATATTACAGGTCCTGATGTTAAAACGGGCTATGGTGCAGTAAATCTGGAAAAAGCAGCTGCACTTATCCAAAAAGATGTAAATGAAACCAATACCATTTTGGAATTTGAACTGAATGAAAACGATACCAAAACACTATATTTTCAGGTTCTTGAGGAAGGAACCTTGACCGCCACACTGAGTTGGTACGACCCACATGCTGTTGAGAATTCAACCGCTACTTTAGTTAACGATTTAGACCTGCGAATAACGCAAGAAAACACCATATATTATCCATGGAAACTATCCGAAGATGCACAACAAGCCGTTGCTGTTTTGAGCGACAATAGCACAGATAACCTAGAGCAAATTAAAATTTCAGAAAATTTGGGTGGTTCATATAAGGTTGAAGTAAGTCATAAAGGTAAGTTACAAAATGGAAGTCAAGAGGCATCGCTAATTCTTTCAGGGCCTGGTATCATTTTTGTTACTGAAAAAGAATTGGAAAATATTGGTAAAGATGAATTTTTGGTACACCCCATTCCGGCGAATGACTACTTTACCATTGCCACGCTTAAAAAAAATCTTCCTTTTCGTAATGTAAGCTTGCTAAACTTGACAGGAAGCGAGGTTGCACGTGTCGAAAAACTTTCCTTTACACAAACTCCCATGCGTTTCTATGTAAATCACATTGCAACTGGGAGGTATATTCTGGCTATTGAAACACAGAATGGAACCTTTATTAGAAATGTAATAATTCGTTAGTTTAATTGTTAATTTTAACTAAAAAAGCAAGTTAAAACTTTTAATTTTATATTTATTTACATGAATTTGTTTTTTTAAGAAATTATTAACATTTTTGGAGAGCAAACAATTAACAATTATGAAAATAAAATTTATTCAAAATTTAACACTGGTTTTTACCTTTGTTTTTCAAGTTGCTTTAGCGCAACAAACATTAACCGGTAATGTTAAAGACTCGGAAGGAATTCCGTTGCCTGGGGCAACAATTATCGTGCAGGGTACAAATAACGCTGTCACAGCTGACTTTGATGGAAATTTCTCTATAGATATTAAACTTGGAGATGTGCTTACGGCAAGTTATGTGGGTTACGAAAGTACTCAGATTGTTTTTGATAATCAATCTCAAATATTATTTGTATTAAATCCTGACACTCAGCTTGAGGAAGTAATTATTACAGCACAAGGTATTGCGCGTCAGGAAAAGGCTTTAGGTTACGCAGTAACAACTATTAAAGCTAAAGATATTGAGAGTAAACCAGAGGTTGATATTACAAGGATACTTCAGGGTAAGATACCTGGTGTGCAAATCAATCCCCAAGGTGGTTTTCTTGGAACACAAGCCACTGTTATCATAAGG
>DLPY01000001.1 GCA_002478685.1 Flavobacteriaceae bacterium UBA7446 | reverse complement strand
ACCATGCGAAAAGGCGAAATGACCGCTATGGAGCCTAAAGGTGGACGTATGTTGTGTTCGTTTAAAATTCCATCGCGCGGCATTATTGGTTTACGAAACCAACTGTTGACTGCCACAGCTGGCGAGGCTATAATGAACCATAGATTTATTGCTTTTGAAGCCTACAAAGGTGAAATTCCAGGTCGCATTAACGGTTCTTTAATTTCCATGGAAAAAGGCACGGCAATTCCGTATTCGTTAGATAAACTACAAGATCGTGGAAAATTTTTCATTCCCCCAAATGCGGAAATATATACAGGTCAGGTAATTGGCGAAAACTCTCGCGCCGATGATTTAGTCGTGAATGTGACCAAAACCAAAAAGCTCTCAAACGTTCGCGCAGCGGGCTCCGACGACAAAGTCAAATTAGCTCCGCCGATTACCTTTAGCTTAGAAGAAGCATTGGAGTATATCCAAAAAGACGAGTACGTAGAAGTAACTCCAAACTCGTTGCGTTTACGTAAAATATACCTAGACGAAAACGAGCGTAAACGTCGTGGTAAGCAAGTAGGGTAATTTATTTGCTAAGTTTGCGTTTTAGTATTGAATGAAAGAACTTTATATTCAGCGATATAGCGCAGCGGATAAGCAAGTATGGGACACTTTTGTTTCTTCTGCTGATGTACACAGTGTTCTTTTTTATCGTGATTTTATGGAGTATCATAGCGGCCGTTTTATGGACTACTCTCTTATGATATTCAAAGAAAATAAGCTTATTGCAATCTTTCCAGCAAATAAAAACAGCAAAGGTGCGGTACATTCCCATCAAGGACTAAGTTATGGGAGTATAATATTTAAACCTTTTGTATCTTTTGAAATAAGATTAAAAGTTTATAAACAATTATTGAATTTTTTGGATAATAAAAGCATTAAAAATCTTTATATCAAAAGCATTCCTAGTTGTTATTCTAAGGATAATTCTGACTATTTAATTTTTCAATGGCTTGAAGCAGAATGTGTTCGCACAGATATCTATTCTTATATACCAAAGGCATCTTATATAAAGCCTAATCGAAATAGAATGAGGCATTTGAAAAATGCTATGACTGCTGAAATTGAAATACGTTCATCAAATGAATTCTCTGAATTTTGGAATCAAATCTTAATTCCAAATCTTGAACAACGATTTAATGTAAAACCTGTACACTCAGTTGCTGAAATTGAGCAATTAGCCTTAAGTTTCAAGAAGCAAATACGTTTTTATGGTGCCTACCAAAATGGTGTAATTCGAGCAGGTTTAATTCTTTTTATTCATCGCGATGTAGTACATGCACAATATAGTGCCGGTGATGAAAATAGGATAGATGGTTCTTTAGATTATTTATTGGATTTTGTAATAAAAAAATATAATCCCAATAGCACTTTTAGTTTTGGAACCTCTTCAGAAAAACAGGGCAAGCAAATAAATGATGGATTGCTATATTGGAAAGAAAGTTTTAGATCAAAAAACGATGTTCAACAATTTTTCAAGATTAAGACTAAAAACCACACTAGATTAATAAATCGATTGAAATGATTCCTTTTTTTAACATAAAATCAGAAAATGAGTCTTATGCAAAAAATTTTGCTCATGAACTTTCGATTTTTATGGAAAACGGACAGTTTATTTTAGGAGATGCAGTAACAAGTTTTGAAAATCAATATGCTGCTTTTTGCGGCACAAAATTTTGCATTGGAACTAGTAATGGTTTGGATGCACTTCGCTTAATTTTTGAAGGATATAAATCTTTAGGACTGCTTTCTGAAGGTGATGAGGTTTTGGTACCTGCGCACACCTATATTGCTTCTGTTTTGGCGGTAATCCAATCCAATTTAAAACCTGTATTTGTGGAGCCAAAAGAGGAGTCTTATGGTATGGATATAAACGAAGCTATACGCTTAACCACATCAAAGGTAAAAGCTTGTTTAGTAGTACACCTTTATGGTGAACTAATCGATGTAAAAGCATTTCAAAATTTTGCAAAGGAACATGATTTGTTTTTAATTGAAGACGCTGCTCAAGCTCACGGAGCTGAAACTAAGAAAGGCTTAAAAGCAGGTGCTATTGGTGATGCCGCAGCCTTTAGTTTTTATCCGACAAAAAACATAGGCGCATTGGGAGATGCCGGTGCCATAACCACTAATAACGAAAGTCTTGTCGGTCAAATTCAGATGTTACAAAATTATGGTTCCTCACAAAAGCACATACATAAAAAGATTGGGTTCAATATGCGCTTAGACGCACTTCAGGCACGTTTTTTAAGTGTTAAACTTTCGGATTATCCCAATTTGTTAAATCGGCGTTTGGCTATCGCATCACGATATAGTGAACAGATAAATAATCCAAAAATTACAATACCTGTACATCCTCAAGACGGTTCTCATGTTTTTCATTTGTTTGTTGTTCGTGTTCCTGACAGAAAAGATTTTATAGGTTTTTTAGAATCAAATGACGTTGGAAGTTTAATTCATTATCCCATTCCGCCACATAAACAGGAAGCACTAGAGAGCTACAACAAATTAAGCTTTCCCATCACAGAGCGCTATCACAATGAGGTGGTTAGTATTCCGCTCTATTCAAGTCTAACTGACTCGCAAGTTCAGCGTGTTATTGATGTTCTAAACGCGTATTCGTGAAAGCTTTACAACGTCTTAAAAATAATATGCTTGTTCACGTAATTGGCTATACCGGAACAGCAGGAATGTTGCGTTTGGCAGTTGGACTTGTTTCTCAAAAAGTGATTGCCATTTTTTTAGGTGCATCAGGGCTGGCTGTTTTGGCAAACTTGCGTAATCTTATCGAAGTTTTAGGTGCTTTTTCATCTTTTGGGGCACAAAATGGTATTATTTCTCAAACAGCCGCCTCAGAAAGTAAAAGTGCCATGCGCGCATTGCTTAACACAGCAATAACACTATTTTTTGGTGCTTCCATTTTGATTGGACTTCTTGTTTTTTGGCAATATGAATGGCTGGGGTTACAACTGCAAATTGACCCAAAGTATGGCCTATTCATACAGACGGTAGCGTTCACTATTCCATTTATGGGGTTGATGCTACTTATGGAAGCCGTCTTGAGTGGGAAAAAGGCATTTAAGGCGGTGTCTAATGTGCAACTACTTATTGCAGCAGCTACTGCGCTATTGATGATTACATTGCTTTATTTTTATGGATTACTTGGTGCATTAATAGCTTTACTCTGCCGTCCTGTAATCGGTTTCATTTTTTACATATACCATCTTAGTAAAGCCAGGCTTACGGTTTCATTTTTTGGTGGATTTCGATTTGATGTCTCAAGGGTAAAAGATTTACTTCCTTATATTTTTATGTCGCTATTAGCAATTGGTCTTGTTCATTTGGTTGAAATTTACTTGAGGGGCTTGATTGCTGAAAAAATTGATTTACATTCAGCTGGACTTTGGACAGCAATGAATACAATCTCTTCAAACTATTTTGTGTTTATAACTGTTATATTTTCGTTTTATGTGTTGCCGCGCTTTTCAGAAAATATTCCCAATTTTAAGTTGTTACATGAAGCAAAATCCATTTTAAAAACTCTTTTGCCACTTGTCTCATTGGCAATGATTACAGTTTATCTCTTTCGAAATCCGATTACTAAATTACTCTACTCAGCAGATTTTATTTCCATAACTACCCTTTTTAAATGGCAACTATCGGCAGATTGGTTTCGTGTTATTTTTCTTGTATTTGGTTATTATTTGGTAGCCAAAAAGCGTATAATAGATTACGTTATCGTAGAATTATTCTCTTTTTCAGTACTTATTGGTCTTAGTTTATATTGGATTGACGCATTCGGAATTGAAGGGCTTGTCATGGCAAACGCAGTTAGGTATTTAGGATGTTTAGTTTTGGTTGTATTTTTATTGCGTAAAAAATTACTTAGACAGCATGGAAGTTAACTGGATTGACATACCAAGTATTAAAGATCCAAGGGGGAATTTGGCGGTTTTAGAAAATAGCAAACTTCCTTTTGATACGAAGCGTGTTTATTATTTGTATGATGTGCCAAGCGGAAGTGCTCGTGGAGGTCATGCACACAAAAATTTGCTTCAACTTATTGTTCCTTTGAGTGGGAGTTTTGAATTGGTCTTAAATGACGGTTTTGATGAAGTTGCGATCACGCTTCATAATCCCATTAGAGGAGTGCTTATCCCAATTATGGTTTGGCGTGAACTTCGTAATTTTTCAGCAGGAGCAGTTTGTTTGGTTCTGGCTTCGGAGGAGTATATCGAAGAAGATTATATAAGAGATTGGGAGGAGTTTGTGTCAAAAACGAAGTCTTCTTAAGATCCATAAAAGAATATGCAATAGTTTAAATTTTGAAGAAAAGTATAATATGTAGTGAATAAGCCTTTTATCTCTTATATTACTAAAAGCTTCTATTCCGTCTTTTGATTTAAAATGTAAACTTGCATGCACTAGTTTTGTATTGAAATAATTTTGGTTAATTTTTTCGATAGACTGCTTGCTATAGCCGTATTTGTCAGCAAAAA
>DLPY01000074.1:1135-25305 GCA_002478685.1 Flavobacteriaceae bacterium UBA7446 | reverse complement strand
TGTGTGGTATTTTGAGCTTCGTCTAAAATTACAAAGGCATTGTCAAGTGTTCGACCACGCATAAACGCCATTGGCGCAATTTGAATAATACCATTTTCGATGTAGTGATCGAGTTTTTCTTTGGGGATCATATCACGCAACGCATCATACAAGGGTTGCATATACGGGTCGAGTTTTTCTTTTAAGTCACCCGGTAAAAAACCTAAATTTTCACCTGCTTCAACAGCTGGTCGAGTCAGAATAATGCGTTTTACTTGCTTACTTTTTAAGGCTTTAACTGCTAAAGCAACGCCCGTATACGTCTTTCCTGTTCCAGCAGGACCAATGGCAAAAACCATATCGTTTTTGGACATATAATCAACAAGTTTGGCTTGGTTTAACGTTTGTGCTTTGATGATTTTTCCACCTACGCCGTGTAAAATCAATTTGCTATCTTCTGGGTCTAAACCGAAGTTGTCTTCTTCGTCGCTTTCCAAAATTTGCTGAACTACCTCATCAGTAAGTGCATTATATTTGCCATAGTGAGTTACTAATCTATCTACTTGTTTTTCGAATACTTCTAGTAATTCCTCTTCACCGAAGGCAGTAATTTTATTTCCGCGAACCACAATTTTAATCTTTGGAAAGTATTTTTTTAAAAGGGCAATATTTTTGTTGTTTTTTCCCCCGTAGAATTCCGTAGGATTAACCTCGGCTAACTCAATTGTAATTTCGTTCAAATTTGTGTTTTTAAAAAATAAACCCTAAGGCGTTGAATTTTGGTAACTTTGTATTCAAAATTAAGCAATTTTTAGCTTGGTAAATTAAGTTAAGGTTATTTCATGGCGCTTATTACGCTAACAACAGATTTTGGTTTGCAGGACGCCTATGTTGCTGGACTTAAAGCTCGACTATATCAGCAGTTGGAATCGCCTGAAATTGTTGATATTACTCACTTGATTGACCCATTTCACATTGGTCAAGCAGCTTATGTGGTGCGGTCGATTTATCGTAATTTTCCAGAAGGTAGTATTCATTTTATTGGAGTAGATTTTAATCAAACTCCTGAGCAAGAGCTTATTATTGCACTACTAAATGATCATTATTTTGTTTGTGCCAATAATGGTTTTTTATCTCTTTTAGAGCCTGAATTTAATCCTTCACAATGCATCAAAATAAACCTTCCTCAAACTACGCCATTAGAAAAGGCTATTGAAGGCATTTCACATTTACACAGAGGTGGTACGCTAAGTTTCATCGGAATACCTATTAACTCCCTTAAAGAACGCACTCAACACATGCCAATTGTCAATTCGCAACAAACAGAAATACAAGGACATGTGCTGCACATTGATAGGTATGGGAATGTAATTACCAACATAACAAAAAAATTATTCGACCGCATCAGTGATAAACGCACTTTTATTATACATGCCAGAAATCATACTTTTGAACAGGTTTTTAGCGATTACCACGAAGTTATCCGGTATGACCTTCCAAAAGAAAGCAGAGAGGAGGATGGTAAAAAATTGGCATTGTTTAACAGTCAAGGTCACCTTGAACTTGCCATTTACAAGGGAAATCCAAATTATGGCGGGGGCGCAAGTACCTTATTTGGGTTATCCTACTTAGATCCTATCCGCGTAGCGTTCATAAGTGATGCTTAGCTGTTGATAAAATTGTTTTAGGTTGGCAAACCGAAACAATATATTTGTGGTTAAACTCACTCATTATGAAATTTATTGTATCGAGTACGCAACTACTACGACAACTTCAGACCCTCAGTGGCGTCTTGAACACTAGCAATACACTTCCGATTCTGGATCATATTTTATTTGAGCTGCACCCTGGTCAATTACGTCTGACAGCAACAGATTTAGAAACAACCATAACTGCAACCTTGAGGGTGGAAGCCAATCAAGAAGGTAAAATTGCAATACCCGCCCGATTGCTATTAGATACATTAAAAACATTTCCCGAGCAACCATTAACATTTTCCCAAGCAGATAACAACACGCTTGAAATTAGTTCAGATCAAGGAAAATATGCGCTTGCATATGCCAATGCCAACGAGTTTCCACAAGCAGCTGAAGTGGTAGATGCGTCGAGTGTAACTGTAATTGGTGATACCTTAGCAACCGCCATCACAAATACTATTTTTGCTAGCGGCAATGATGATTTACGCCCAGTAATGAGTGGGGTGTTTTTCCAACTTTCCTCTAGCGGATTGACATTTGTGGCTACCGATGCGCACAAACTGGTAAAGTATGAAAGAAGAGATTTGACAGCACCTGAAACGGCTGAGTTTATTATGCCTAAAAAACCGTTAAACTTGCTTAAGTCTGTGTTGCTAGGTAACGAATCTGAAGTTAAAGTGGATTACAACAGCAGCAACATACAGTTTTCTTTTGATGATACTATCCTTATTTGCCGATTAATTGACGGAAAATACCCTAACTATGAAGCGGTAATTCCTAAGGAAAATCCTAATGTAATGAATATTAATCGTTTACAGTTTTTAAACACTGTTAAGCGTGTGAGCATCTTCTCAAACAAAACCACGCACCAAATTCGTTTACGTATTGCAGGAGCCGAACTTCATATTTCGGCAGAGGATATTGACTACAGTAATAAAGCGGAAGAACGATTGGCATGCTCCTTCCAAGGCGATGATATGCAAATTGGTTTTAATTCACGTTTCTTAACTGAAATGTTAAGTAATTTGAATTCAGAGGAAATTATGCTTGAACTATCATTACCAAATAGAGCTGGAATCATTACGCCTGTAGATGGATTAGAGGAAGGTGAAAAAGTTACTATGCTGGTAATGCCTGTGATGCTTAATAATTAAGCTACAGCATATAATCCGTACTGATAAAGTTAGATTTGTGTGAATCTAACAACTCTCTTAAAATCACTTTATTACTCTCGTTGTCCTTAGTAGCTACAAAGGTTCTGATAGAGAATGAGCGTAGCGCATCCCTTACGCTAAGTGTACTCACTGCAGAATTTTTACGTCCTGTAAATGGATACACGTCTGGACCACGCTGGCATGAGCTGTTTAGGTTTACACGGCATACAAGGTTTGCAAGTGTATCTATCAGCGGAGCAAGCTTTTCGATGTCTTTTCCAAACAAACTTACTTGCTGACCATACATAGAAGCTGCCATATCGTCTAAAGGGGTATCAATGTCCGTAAATGATATCACGGGAATCACTGGGCCAAATTGTTCTTCTTCATAAACACGCATGTCACGAGTTACAGGATATAAAACCGCAGGGAAAATATAATTTTCGGTACGCTCTCCACCACGAGGATTTAATACTTCTGCGCCTTTTGCCTTCGCATCATCTATAAGCTCTTGAATATAATCCGGTTTGTTGGGCTCAGGAAGCGGCGTCAGTAAGGTGTTTTCCCAGGGCATCCCCAATTGAAGTGCATCAACAGCTTTGGTAAATTCGGAAAGGAAGTCGTCTTTTATCTCTTCATGAACATATAAAATCTTTAACGCTGTACAACGCTGACCATTAAATGACAAAGTTCCTGCTATACACTCTTCCACAGCTTTGTCAAGGTCTGCATCGGGTAAAATGATAGCTGGGTTTTTTGCTTCTAGCCCCAACACTAATCTAAGACGACTCTTTTTAGGATGTAAATCTTGTAATGAAAGTGCCGATGAACTGTGTCCGATAAGTGCCAAAACATCAATTCTTCCCGTCTTCATTATGGGTGCGGCTATAGTACGTCCGCGACCAAAAACAATATTCACTACACCTGGAGGAAAACTCTCTTTAAAAGCTTTTAATAGTGGTGCAATCAGCAACACGCCATGCTTTGCAGGCTTAAATATGGCTGTGTTACCCATGATAATGGCTGGAATAAGCAGCGCAAATGTTTCGTTTAACGGATAGTTATACGGTCCTAGGCAAAGCACAACCCCAATTGGTCCTCGGCGAATATGGGCGAATACGCCACCATGATTATGAAATTTCGCACTATCACGATCAATATTTTTATACTCGTTGATTGTATCTACGATATAGTCAACAGTGCGATCAAATTCTTTTATAGAGTCTTTTAAGTTTTTACCTATTTCCCACATCAATAGTTTTACAACCAGATCTCGTTGCTTCTGAATTAGGCTAACAAAACGCTCCATACAGCTTATCCGATCCGCAACTTTCATTGTTGGCCACTCCCCTTTTCCTTTGTCAAAAGCATTAGTTGCTGCATCTAACGCTTTTAATGCATGTGCTTCGTCCATATTAGGCACAGAGCCCAACAAAGTAGGCGCTAGTGCACCCTGATTACTTGGTGTGTGAATTGAAGAATAGACTTCAGCAGTTGGACCATCCCAAAGCGTAAGTTCTCCGTCAATTAAAAAACTGTTGTGATGAAATGGGGAATTAATAGAATATTGAGTTGGTATTTTCATATTTATATTTTCATAGCATTGCAAAACTATATCAAAAATTGAAACAAATCGGGCTTATTGTTTAAATAATCACCAAAAAAACCTTTTTCTTTCATACGAATTAACAATGGCTTAAAGTCAGAAGTGGATTTTAACTGAACTCCAACCACCGCTGGACCTTGTGCACGTGCACTTTTTTTGGAATATTCAAAAAAGGTAATATCGTCTGTTGGTCCTAAAATATCCTGCACAAACTCCTTCAAGGCACCAGCACGTTGTGGAAAGCGCACAATGAAATAGTGTTTTAATTCACTAAAAAGTAATGCACGCTCTTTGATTTCTGCCATGCGTGTAATATCATTATTTCCGCCACAAACAAGACAAACTACATTTTTGCCTTTAATTTCCTCTTTAAGTTGAGGTAATGCTGAAACAGACATTGCACCTGCAGGCTCTACAACAATAGCATCTTGATTATACATGGTCAAAATGTTTTGACAAATCTCGCCTTCATCAACCAAAAGTAAATCGTCCATATGCTGTGAACAAAAATCAAAACCCATTTCACCAATTGTTTTTACAGCTGCGCCATCCACAAAAACATCCAGGGAGTCTAAGGTAATTCGATTACCTTGTTTCAAAGACTCGTGCATACTGGGTGCACCTTTTGGTTCAACCCCTATAATTTTGGTTTGCGGAGATTTGTGCTTAAACACATTGATGATACCTGAAATCAAGCCACCACCACCAACAGGAACAATAATATAGTCTATAGGGGATTTGGATTGTTCCAAAATTTCGAGTGCCATGGTTGCTTGTCCAGCGATAACATCCTCATCATCAAAAGGATGTATAAATGTTTTTCCTGTTTTTGAAACAAATGATTTTGCTGCATCGAAGCAATCATCATAGTTGTCCCCTACCAATTTAATGGTAACATTTTCACCACCAAACATCGCTACTTGCGACACTTTTTGCTGGGGAGTTGGTGTGGGCATAAAGATAGTGCCTTGAATATCATGATGCTTACACGCATAAGCAACCCCTTGTGCATGATTTCCTGCGCTAGAGCACACTACTCCGTTGGCGAATTGAGCATCATTTAGCAATGAAATTTTATTAAACGCACCACGAATTTTAAACGAGCGTATTGGTTGCAAGTCTTCGCGCTTTACTGAAATAGTAGCCTCGTATAGCTCACTAAGGCGCATATGCTCCTCAAATGGCGTTGGTACTGCAGCCACCTGTACCCGGTCGGCAGCAGCTTCAATTATTGATATGTCAAGTAGTGGTCTCAATTATACAATTCGCTTCATAGCAGTCATTGAGGCACGAAGAGTTTTTCCGATATGCTCGATAGGGTGATTGCGAATCTGATCATTTACTGCAATAAGTTTTTGATTATCAACACCATTGCTATCTGCGCCAAATGCTGTACCAATCACAGATGTATCAACTGTTTTCATGAACGAGGTCAACAATGGTTTACAGGCATGATCAAAAAGGTAGCAACCATACTCAGCCGTATCTGAAATCACACGATTCATTTCGAATAACTTTTTACGTGCAATGGTATTGGCAATAAGTGGTGTTTCGTGGAGTGACTCGTAATATGCAGATGCATCTTTAATGCCAGCCGCAACCATAGTGTCAAATGCCAATTCAACTCCCGCTCTAACAAAAGCCACCATAAGCACACCTTGATCAAAATAGGTTTGCTCATCAATATTGTCATCTGTTGGAATGGTTTTTTCAAAAGCGGTTTCACCAGTAGCAGCACGCCAAGAAAGTAAGTTCTTATCATCATTATCCCAATCTTCCATCATGGTTTTAGAAAAATGTCCAGAAATAATATCATCCATGTGTTTGTTAAATAATGGCTGCATAATTTCTTTTAATTCTTCAGACAACTCAAATGCCTTTATTTTTGCAGGGTTTGATAAGCGATCCATCATGTTAGTGATTCCTCCATGCTTAAGCGCTTCGGTAATTGTTTCCCAACCGTATTGTATCAATTTAGCTGCATAGGCAGGATTGATTCCTTCCTCAACCATTTTATCAAAACATAAAATGGAACCTGTTTGTAATACACCACACAAAATCGTTTGCTCGCCCATAAGGTCAGATTTCACTTCGGCAATAAAGGAGGATTGTAGCACCCCTGCGCGGTTACCTCCAGTAGCCACACAATAGGCTTTGGCTTGCACCCAGCCTTTTCCTTCAGGGTCATTGGCATCGTGAACGGCAATAAGTGTAGGTACACCAAAACCACGTAAGTACTCCTCACGAACTTCAGAGCCTGGGCTTTTTGGTGCAACCATAATAACAGTGATGTCTTTTCTAATTTGTGTTCCTTCTTCTACGATGTTAAAGCCGTGTGAATAGGACAACGTTGAGCCATTTTTCATTAGCGGCATAACGGCATTTACAACTGAGGTATGATTTTTATCAGGAGTAAGGTTGATAACCAAATCTGCAGTTGGAATCATTTCCTCATACGTGCCAACAGGAAAATTATTTGAGGAAGCATTTACATATGAAGCGCGCTTTTGCTCAATAGCACCCCTACGCAACGCATAAGACACGTTTAAGCCCGAATCACGCATGTTAAAACCTTGGTTAAGTCCTTGAGCGCCACAGCCCACAATTACAATCTTCTTGCCTTCCAGTGCTTTAGTTCCATCTGAAAATTCAGAGGCATCCATAAATCGGCATTGTGCCATTTGGTGTAGTTGTTCACGAAGGGATAGGGTATTAAAATAATTACTCATTTCTAAGTGTTTAATTGTTTAATTTTGTTAATAATGCTTTTATGTTCATTGGGGATTTAGTTACTGAGATTCGACCTGAGCGTACAAATTGCAGCAATCCGTAGGGAGCCAAATCCTTATACAATTGTTCCGTTTCGTGACGAAAACCTGTTTTTTCAATAACAAAAAACTCGGTGTTTACAGTCACAATATTTGCATGACTATTTTTAATAATATTTTGAATTTGGCGTTCTTCAAACAATGATTTTGAAGCTACCTTATACAAAGCAGACTCTTGAAAAATAGTTTCTTCATCGGTATGACAAAATGCCTTAATAACTTCAATTTGTTTTTCAATCTGCCCTACCACTTTTTTAACAGCTTCCTCGGACAAACTCACTACAATAACAAAGCGAGATACTTCTTCAATTTCAGATGCTGAAGATGTTATGCTTTCAATATTGATATGTCTTCGCTGAAAAATAGCTGAAACACGGTTGAGCAAGCCAACGCTGTTTTCAGTATAAATTGAAATGGTGTATTTTTTTTCCATAATTTAAGACAATCTAATATCAGAAACTGATGCACCAGAGGGAATCATCGGAAAAACGTTATCCTCTTTTTCTACGCAAACCTCCAAGAAATAAGGCTTTTCGGAAGCTATCATTTCATCAACAGCACTGGCCAAGTCATCACGTGAAGTTACACGTTTTGCATCAATAAAATAGCCCTCAGCAATTTTCACGAAATCCGGGTTTAACATTTCAGTAGATACATAGCGTTTGTCAAAAAACAGTTGCTGCCATTGTCGTACCATCCCTAAAAAGTCGTTATTAAGTACTACCACTTTTACCGCAGCCTGTGTTTGAAAAATCGTTCCTAATTCTTGAATGGTCATTTGAAAACCACCATCGCCAATAATGGCAACAACCTCGCGCTCTGGAGCACCCATTTTAGCCCCTAAAGCTGCAGGTAGTGCGAAGCCCATTGTGCCCAAACCTCCTGAAGTTACGTTGCTTTTTGAGTTTGAAAAACATGCGTAGCGACAAGCAATCATCTGGTGTTGCCCAACATCTGAAACAATCACGGCATCGTTATGTGAGGCACGGTTGATTTCTTTAAGGACCTCACCCATAGTTAGCCCTTTTTTTGTTGGATGCAAATCGTTTTTAATGACTTTATCATATTCTATTTCATTAAACTTTTTGAACTCCGCAAACCAATTGGTGTAGGGTTTTGCATCTACTTTTTCAGCTAACAATGGAAGTGTATGCTTAACATCGCCCAAAACAGCTACATCAGCAATAACATTTTTATTGATTTCAGCGGGGTCAATTTCTAAATGAATAACCTTAGCTTGCTTTGCATAGGTTTCCAAATTTCCAGTAACACGATCGTCAAAACGCATTCCAATCGCAATAAGCACATCACATTCATTAGTTAGTTTGTTTGGACCGTAATTTCCATGCATTCCTACCATACCTACATTCAATGGATGGTCTGTGGCTATAGCAGAAACACCCAAAATTGTCCATGCAGCAGGAATATTTGATTTTTCTACAAATGTTTTAAGTTCAGCTTCAGCTTTGCCCAAAATAACGCCTTGTCCCCAAACGATTAGGGGTTTTTTGGCTTTATTGATTATTGCAGCAGCTTGATCAATAGTAGTTGGGATAACTTCTGGAATAGGGTTGTAACTTCTTACTCCTGTACAAGGCGTATAACTAAAATCAAATGAAGCAAATTGTGCGTCTTTGGTAATATCAACTAGCACTGGACCCGGGCGACCTGAACGCGCAATATAGAATGCTTTTGCCATTACCTCTGGAATCTCAGCAACATTTGTAATTTGATAGTTCCACTTCGTAACAGGGGTTGAAATACCTATGATATCTGTTTCTTGAAAGGCATCAGAACCCAACAAATGTGAGGGTACCTGGCCTGTTATACAAACTATAGGTGTTGAATCTATCATAGCGTCGGCAATACCGGTAACCAAATTTGTAGCGCCTGGACCAGAGGTAGCCACACAAACGCCAACTTTTCCACTCACACGAGCAAAACCCTGAGCAGCATGCGTTGCTCCTTGCTCGTGACGTGTAAGTACGTGCTGAAGTTTGTCTTGAAATTTATAAAGCTCATCATAAAAAGGCATGATAGCACCCCCTGGATACCCGTAAATAAGATCAACCCCCTCTGCGAGTAAGCAATGGATTAAAGCTTCAGAACCTGTAATATTTTTTTCAGGTGTCATACACTGTTATCTGTTACACAACCCTCAGAAGCCGATGCTACTGCTTGTGCATATTTGTACAATACCCCTTTTTGTACTTTTAAGTTTGGAGGGGTCCATTCAATACGGCGCTTGGCAAGTTCTTCATCACTCAAGTGTACGTGTAATTCATTAGTTTGCGCATCAATACGGATAATGTCACCATTTTCAACTAAAGCAATTACACCACCTAATTGAGCCTCTGGAGTTATGTGTCCAACTACAAATCCATGCGTACCGCCTGAGAAACGCCCATCTGTGATAAGTGCCACATCTTTGCCTAGTCCTGCACCCATAATTGCAGCAGTAGGTTTAAGCATTTCTGGCATTCCTGGCCCACCTTTAGGGCCTTCATATCGTATAACCACAACCTCACCTTTTTGAACTTCTCCCGCTTTGATTCCAGCATTTGCTGCAAACTCACCGTCATACACCCGAGCAGGGCCTTCAAATGAGAGTCCTTCTTTGCCCGTAATCTTGGCCACAGAACCATCTAAAGCAAGGTTTCCGAATAAAATCCTAATATGACCTGTTTCCTTGATTGGATTGTCTAATGGTCGAATAATTTTTTGGTTTTTAGTGAGCGGGGGAACATCTGCCATATTTTCGGCAAGTGTCTTACCAGTAACTGTCATGCAATCGCCGTGAAGCATCCTGTTATTAAGCATAAATTTAATGACAGCAGGAACACCACCAACACGATGAACATCTTCCATCAAAAACTTACCACTCGGCTTTAAATCAGCCAAAAATGGGGTAGTATCACTAATACGTTGAAAATCGGCCAATGTAAACTCAACATCTGCAGCCCGTGCAATTGCTAAAAAGTGAAGTACAGCATTCGTTGAACCACCCAAAACTGTAACCAAACGAATGGCATTTTCGAGAGATTTTTTAGTGACAATATCTTTAGGTTTAATGTTTTTCTCAATAAGTAAACGAATTGCTTTTCCAGCTTCAACACACTCATGAATTTTTTCTTGGCTTACAGCTGGGTTTGAAGAATTATACGTTAACGAAAGCCCTAAAACTTCAATAGCAGACGCCATGGTATTTGCAGTGTACATACCGCCACAAGCACCCGCGCCAGGACACGCATTATGAATAACTTCTTTGTACTGCGCCTCGTTTATAGTGCCTGCAACTTTTTCGCCCCAAGCCTCAAAAGCAGAAACAATATCAAGTTTTTTGTCCGCCACACAACCTGAAGCAATTGTTCCTCCATAAACCATAATACTTGGGCGATTAAGTCGAAGCATTGCCATGACCGAACCTGGCATATTTTTATCACAACCAACAACTGCAACCATTCCGTCATAAGACATTCCGCCCATAACCATTTCCATAGAATCAGCTATTAAATCACGAGAGGGGAGTGAAAAACGCATTCCAGGAGTCCCCATTGAAATGCCATCGCTAACGCCAATGGTGTTAAAAATCAGTCCAACCAAGTCTACTTCTTTTGTGCCTTTTTTGATTTCTACAGCCAAGTCGTTAAGATGCATATTACAGGGATTACCTTCATATCCAGTACTAGCAATACCCACCAAAGGCTTTTGAAAATCTTCTTCTGTTAGACCAATCGCATGTAGCATTGCCTGTGCCGCTGGTTGACTAGAATCCTGTGTTACAGTTTTAGAATAGCGGTTATGTCCCATAGTTTTTTTGAGATAAGGATTAGCTAAAATACAAAACGAGTGTCAATAAGGGAAAAATATTTTGGGTCTGTTCAATAAAAATTAATTATAGAAAAATACAGACGGAATGTTAATCAGCAGTTTGATAAAATCAAAAAGTAAAAAAAGAGGCAGTTTTACAATTAAAAGCTATATTTTTACATATTCACTAAAAAAAGCGGAAAATATTGCTCAATGATTAAGAATAACACATTAGAGGAGGTGAAATCTAATCAAGCTGCTTTTTATAATGCTGGAAACACGCTTAGTATTCAAAAACGAATTTCACATTTAACCGCACTTAAAAAGTGTATTACGTCAAACGAAGCGAAAATTATTGGCGCATTACAGCATGATTTGGCTAAACCTGAAGCCGAAATTTGGTTGGCTGAAATTCATTTAATACTTCAAGAATTTAAAACAATAATCAAAAAAATTAAGGATTGGTCAAAGCCAAAACGGGTACCTGGAAAATGGGTGAATTTTCCTAGTAAAGATTGGATTGTTCCCGAACCATATGGAGTAACGCTACACATTGCGCCATGGAATTATCCGTTTCAATTGGCACTAAACCCCCTTATTGCTGCAGTTTCAGCGGGGAACACAGTCGTTCTTAAACCGACAGAACACGCGCCAAAAACTGCAGAACTATTACAAAAGATTATTTCAGAAATTTTTCCTCCCGAATGGGTTTACGTGGCTAATGGTGGTCCTGAAGTAGCAAAAGAATTACTCCAATTCAGATGGGATTACATCTTTTTTACCGGAGGTGTTCAAATTGCTAAAATTATAGCAAAAGCAGCGGCAGAACACCTAACACCAACTACCCTTGAGTTAGGCGGAAAAAACCCCTGTATCGTTGATTATAGGGCTAATATCAATGTAAGCGCAAGACGTATTGTCTGGGGAAAATTTATGAATTGTGGACAAGTATGTATGTCGCCTGATTATCTTATAGTTCATCATGATATCTACCCAGATTTTATAGTGGCATTAAAGACTGAAATTGTTCGAATGTATGGTGAAAACCCACAGAAATCTCCCGATTATGCACGTTTGGTAAATCACGTTCATGTGTTAAAAATGAAACAATTGCTCGAAAAGCAAGACATTCTATTTGGGGGTGACGTTGATGAAAATGACCGTTATGTTAGTCCAACGCTCATTGCAATAAACGATTTAAACAACAGCTTAATGGATGATGAAATTTTTGGTCCACTGTTACCTATAATAAGGTATAAAGATGATGCTGAAATCCATAAAACCATAACATATTTTGAAAAACCCCTTTCATTTTACGTATTCTCGGAGCGCAAAAAATGGGCGCGAAGACTGATGCGAAAATACAGTTTTGGAGGAGGCATGATAAATGACGTGATTATGTATTTCACTAACGATAATCTTCCTTTTGGTGGTGTTGGACATAGCGGAATCGGGAGTTATCACGGCAAATATTCTTTTGATACGTTTTCACACTACAAACCTTATGTGGAGCGCCCTACTTGGTTTGATCCAAAGCAACGCTATGCGCCTTACCGAAAATCATTTCCACTATTAAAAAAGATTCTGCGATGGATGAGTTAGCCCAACCATCCTTCTCTATCCAAACTTCGGTATTGAATGGCTTCGGCGATATGCGCGTCCAAAATTGATTGCTCGCATTCTAAATCGGCTATGGTCCGGGCTACTTTTAAAATTCTATCGTACGCTCTTGCCGACAAACGCAACCTATCCATGGCTGCTTTTAGCAAAGTTAATGATGCTTTGGAAAGTGCGCAGTATTTACGAATTTGCTTGGTATTCATTTCGGCATTGTGATGCACATGCGCAACATCAGCAAAGCGAATCTGTTGTCGCTGTCTGGCGGCTATCACACGTTTTCGAATAGCTACACTTGGTTCTGCCAGTGGAGTTTGTGCTAATTTTTCAAAAGGAACAGTTTGCACTTCAACATGTAAATCTATTCTATCCAATAATGGACCTGAAATTTTTCCCAAGTAGCGTTGCATTTCTGCGGCAGAATGTCCGGGCGCAGCAGCATCGTCATTAAAAAATCCTGAAGGGGTTGGGTTCATACTTGCCACCAACATAAAGGACGCTGGATAGGTCAGGGTAAATTTGGCTCTTGCAATAGTAACCTCTCTATCTTCTAAAGGTTGGCGTAACACCTCCAAAACACTACGCTTAAACTCGGGCAATTCGTCTAAAAACAACACCCCATGATGCGCTAAAGAAATTTCACCTGGCTGTGGGTAAGTGCCACCGCCTACCAAAGCAACATCGGAAATGGTATGATGCGGGGATCGAAATGGACGCTGGTGAATTATTCCGCACCCTTTCATTTGCCCTGACACCGAATGGATTTTTGTGGTTTCAAGTGCTTCATGAATAGACATGGGTGGAAGAATACTTGGTAAGCGCTTGGCAAGCATCGTTTTTCCAGCACCTGGCGGTCCAATGAGTAAAATATTATGCCCGCCAGCAGCGGCCACTTCCATACATCGTTTTATAGACTCCTGCCCTTTTACGTCTTCAAAATCTAAAACAGCAACTTGTTCTTGTACTAACTGGGATGCCAAATCATAGGTCACCAAATTCTCTTGATGATACGTGCATAAAAAACCTATTAGCTTTGTTAAATGTTCAAATGAATGTACTTCAATACCTTCAACTATGGCAGCTTCTTGCCCATTTTCTTTAGGCACTAAAATTCCTTTGAATCCGTCATCGACAGCTTGAAGAGCCATGGGCAAAACACCTCGTACAGGACGTAAGGTTCCGTCTAAAGACAGTTCGCCCATTACAATCCACTTGCTTAAATGAGATGTTTTGACTTGCCCCGATGCTACCAAAATACCCAATGCAATAGGCACATCGTAAGCAGCACCCTCCTTGCGTAAATCGGCAGGAGCCATATTTATGGTAATTCGTTTCCCAGGTAGTTTATAACCACACTCCATAACAGCAGCAGCAATGCGGTGGTTGCTTTCTTTTACAGCGTTATCAGGCAAACCAACAAGGTGGTATCCAACGCCTGGATGGATATGGACTTCTATAGTAATGCATTGGGCATTAATGCCAAATGCGGCACTACCAAAAATTTGGGTTAACATAAGTAGGTATTTTTTATAAAAATATAAAAAATACCGTTATTTGCCACAATGAATGCAAACGACTTTCGTGCCATTTGTAGGCAATTTGCTACGGGCATCACTGTAATTACTACCTCGCACAACAATCAACCTTTTGGTTTTACGGCAAATTCTTTTACTTCTGTTTCCTTGGAGCCACCCATAGTATTGTTTTGCCTTAAAACGGAGTCCACCACCAACGAAGCCTTTCAAAAAAGCAACTCCTTTGCGATTAACATTCTCACTGAAAATCAGGAGGATGTTTCCAATTCTTTTGCAAATCCTAAAAAAACGCAGGCAGAGCGCTTTAGCAACGTTGAGTTAATGAAAAATAAACTACCTATTTTAAAGGATTCGTTAGGATATTTAGCTGGAGAAATCATACAATTCCACAAAGTTGGAGACCATATCGTGTATTATGGACAAGTGACCAATGGCGTAAAAAGCGACGGCAGCCCCCTACTCTATGCTAAAGGCGGGTACCAGCGGTTGCCGTGATCTACTCGCTTTAATCCCTTGTTTAAGCCATGCTAAATAAGTGTTGGCATCTGTATATTGTATTGGTGGATTTAAGAGCGTTCCATCGGGGAGCATGAGCACATAATAGGGCTGCGATACTGATTTAAAATTTAACGCTTGAAACGCAGACCACTTCTGCCCTACCGTGTTTAGCGTTCGACTACTACCGTCAGCATAAGTAATTGTTTGTTGATTTTCTTCAGCTAAGGGTTTTCTATCGTCCACATATAATGAAATCAACACCACCTCATCTCGCAGCAACGCATAAATATCTGGCTTAGTCCAAATGTTTTCTTCCACCTTACGACAATTTACGCACGCCCAACCTGTAAAATCTAACAAAATGGGTTTTTGTTGCGCCATGGCAACCGCTTTACCCAATTCAAAATCTTTATAGCAATCCAATCCAAGTGGGCAATCAGATTCTATTTGGTACAAAGAATAAAAAGATGGTGGTGGAAAGCCACTTAGTGCCCGCAACGGGGCGTTTTGATTGGGTAAAATGCCTTGTGCCAAATAAACCACAAATACCAAAACCCCAACCCCAAGCACTTTTTGTAGCGTACTTTCCTTTTTGGGTTTGGCATGCAAAAATGACAATCCGCCAAACAAAAATATAGCCCAAAGCACCAGAATCAACATCCAAATGCCAATAAAAATTTCACGTGGCATTAAGCCCCAACTTTGTACCATATCAGCGTTCGACAAGAATTTTAGTGACAATGCCAACTCGATAAAGCCAAGGGATACTTTTACATTGTGCAACCATCCTCCGGATTTAGGTAATTTGCTAAGCACACTCGGGAAAAAAGACAAAAAGCCAAACGGAAAGGCCAATGCTGTTCCAAATCCAAGCATTCCTGCTGTTAGCTGCACAGCACCACCATCGGCGGTAAGTGATCCCACAAGTAAAGAACCCAAAATAGGTCCTGTACAAGAAAAAGACACCAAAGCCAAGGTCAGCGCCATAAAGAAAATACCCAAGTAATTTGATTTTGAAGAAACCTCGTCTGACTTTAACGTCCAAGATGCAGGAAGAGTAATATCAAATAATCCAAAAAATGAGAGCGAAAAAACCAAAAAGATAGCAAAAAACACCATGTTAAGCACCACATTTGTAGCGATAGAATTTAATACTTCAGGGCGCAATTGGTCTATAAAATGAAACGGTAAACTAAGCAGTACATAAATGCCAATTATAGAAAACGTGTATACCAGGGAACGCCGAATTCCTTCGTAGCGACTTGTACTGCTTTTTGAAAAATAAGAAACTGTAAGCGGGATTAGTGGAAAAACACAGGGAGTAAGTAATGCTAAAAAACCTCCAAATAATCCCAATATAAAAATGCCCCACCACGAACTATTTTTCGCACTAACAGCAGCCTCTAAAAATGAAGTGTTTTTTAAATCTAGCTTAAGGCTATTGCCCTCGACTTCTATGTCTGTAAGATCACGGTCTATGGCATTTACCAACGTTCCATCGTTAGGAATAACTAAATATTCTTCTCTAAAAATGCAAACTGCATCGTCACATGTCTGGTATTCGATAAGTAGGTTTATCTCCTTTTCTTCTGTCTGGACTGTTTGCACCAACATGGCCTTTTTGATAAAATAAGATAACTCTATATCAAAAATAGGATCAAATCCTGTTTTGGGAGTTGTGCCTTGGATGTCACCTAAAGGTGTAGCATTTTGCCACTTAAAAACTGTTGGCAGTGGACCGCCTTCAGGCAAATCCGTACTGTAGAGTTTCCAGTTTTCTACAATAGTAGCACTGACCACCACGTCGTAGGTATGGGTATCTGTTTGACGTGCTTGTGCACTCCACTGGACAGGATTTTGTGCCCAGAGACTTTGCGCAACTAAAAGTAGTAAATAAATTGACTTCATCCTATCTTGATTTGGAGGGATTCAGAAAAATCATTAGCGACAAATCTACGATCTGATCGTTTTCCAACAATCCAAATTACGTCATTTTTATGACATAAAACCCATTGATTTTTCTTTTCAACCGTTGACATCTTTTCATCTTTAAAAAATTTGGAGATCTTTTTTTTGCCTTTCATTCCAGTTGGATAAAAGACATCACCTTCTCTCCATCGCCTTAACAACAGTGGAAAAGACAATTTTGATGTATCTATTAAAATCGAATTTGAAGCGGGTTTTGAACGTTTTGAAAGATTAGAAATTTGAATTCGTAGAGGATATTCAAGTCCTTTTTTTGATACTAAATATTGCTGATCTAAACTATCGTGAGTTGCTGTGGTCGTTGATAAAACCAAATGGTCTCGCTCTCGAAGTAATTCGTGCGTGGTACTGATACACTTTTTTCCAGCATGTGTTCCAAGCAACTTGTCCACTTCAACAGCATCAAAACCAAAAGAAGAAAACAAGTGATGTAGCCAAAATCCTCTCGGTGTTAAATGCTGAATAGATATCAACGGAATGGTAGTGACTTCTTTAGAATTAATCCATTGTTGTTTGATAGCATTTATTTGAATATCAATAGCCTCAAAAGCATCTTGTAAATGCTGCATGGACATTAACGTGTTCGTTGCCGTTTGTGGGGAAAGACTCAAAAATGTAGGCATCACATCATGTCTAATGGCGTTTCGAAGGTATTTTTTAGAGCTATTGGATGCGTCTTCCCGCCATGATAGGTCGTTTGCTTTTGCATAAGCTATTATTTCATCCTTAAAAAATGGCAACAACGGACGAATCAAAAAACCCTTTTTGGCTTGAATACCCCCTAAACCTTCTAAGCCACTTCCCCTTGAAAGGCGTAAAAAAAGCGTTTCCAACTGGTCATCGGCGTGATGCGCCGTAAGTACCGCATCATATTCGTGCAAAGCAACCAATTCCCTAAACCAAGCATAACGTAAGTCTCGCGCCTTTTTTTGAATCCCCGACTCGTTTGGGTCTATGAGACGTGTGTCACTATGAAATGGTACTTGTAATGAAGCAGCTAATTTACACACCAGCTTTTCGTCAAGGTCGCTATCAGAGCCTCGCAACTTGTAATTGACATGTGCAACTTCAAAGTCATATGCACATTTGGACAGTAGATGCACTAGCACGACGCTGTCAACACCTCCACTAACCGCTACCAAAATTTTTAGATTGGTAGCACCTTCTAAAACAGATGCGATATGTTCTCTAAATCTTTGTTCCATAACTAAACAGTTGTTGTATGCTGATTTGCTAAAACACGTTTAATGGCTTCAGCCTTTAGCTGACATTCTTCGTATTCTCTCTCCACATTTGCGGCAGCAGTTAGGGCACTCCCCACATGTGTAGAAAGATATTGTTGATTTGCATCGTAAATTAAACTACGAATAACAACGTTGAAATCAAAATCACCATTTGGTGCAAAATACCCAACCGCACCACTATATAAGCCACGTTGGCTTGCTTCATATCTGTCAATAAGTTCCATAGCTCGTTGTTTAGGTGCCCCCGTCATGCTTCCCATAGGAAAACAAGCGCCGATAATATCTAGTGAATGTGTGTTTTCGGAGCAAGTAGCAATCACCGTAGAAATCATTTGATGCACTTGCTCAAAAGGATAAACGACACATTGCTCTGCCACAGAAACAGATCCTTTTTTTGCAATTCTAGACAAGTCGTTTCGAACCAGATCTGTAATCATAATATTTTCGGCACGTTCTTTGGGGTCGGTTTTTAGTTTTTGCGCAGCTGCTTTATCCAGCACCATACCTTGAAAACGAGGAGCTGTTCCCTTTATGGGTTGGGAAGCTATCATTGTTCCCTCACGTTTTAAAAAGCGTTCAGGTGAAGCGCACATCAAATGTAAATTTTTCATAGACAAATACGCAGCGAACGGGGTTTTTGAAATCGCATTTAGCGATTGAAAAACATTTGGAGGCGAAATCTGTGTGTTTTCAGCAAACCACTCCATACAGTAATTCACCTCATAGATATCACCCCTTAGAATATGTTGTTGCAAGGCAGTGGCATTTTTCAAATAATCCGATTTTGAAATTCGAGGTGATAAATCTATCGCAATGGATTCTCTAGAAGGCAAGGAGTCAGTTGCTAAAATGTGTTCAAAGTCGTCTTTGGCATTATCAAGATTTGTATAGAGAGCCGTTAATGTATCGCCCTTCAAAAGCCATACTTTTTTAGGACAAAAAAATTGCAATTTTGACAATGAAATACGTGATGGATTTGTAGCAATAACCTGTTCCCAACTGCTAGAAAACTCATATGTGAAAAAACCAAAAAGCCAATCTTTACCAATAGCATTTTTGAGTGTTTTATAAGAGCTAATCTGTGAAAAATGAGGATTCGTTTGAAGTGCCAAAACAGCATCATGGGTGCTTTTTTGATGTGGATACTGGTTAGAATCATACCACGCCTGTGGACTCGAATGGGCTGCCCAAGCAAATAGCTTTGCCTTGATTTCGTTCAAACCTTTTACATTAAATACTGTTTTTGTGCGTGTTATCAATCAAATATCTTCTTAAAAAAACAAAATTAGGAATTTGGTTAAGCAATACACCAACACTTTAAAAAAATTCTCTATTTTTGCGGCATGACCGTAAACCTAGTTTCACGTTTCACTCTTTCCCCGCGCGTTCGTCGCCCCTTGGGGTAGTATATTTATTTATGAAACTTAGGTGTGTCCGGTTTCCTTCTCCGTTTATTTTCAGTCTAATTTTCACTTCTCCATAAACATGGAAATTCAAATTGCAAAACGCATACATATAAAGTATGCCACTATCATTTCGGAAACAATTACGTCATCTGCTCAAGTGCGCGGAACAGGAATTGCACGTCGTACCCCAGAATATATTCAGAAAAAAATTGAGTCGGGAAATGCCATCATTGCAATAGACGGTGAAAAATTTGCCGGCTTTTGCTATATCGAGGCGTGGGGACACGGAAAATATGTAGCGCATTCTGGGCTTATTGTCGCCCCAGAATACCGAGGGATTGGGTTAGCAAAAAAAATCAAAATCAAAATTTTTAAATACACCCAAGAAAAATATTCAAATGCCAAAATATTTGGTATAACAACGGGCCTACCTGTAATGAAAATCAATTACGACTTGGGCTACAAACCTGTAACGTTTTCGCAGCTTACAGATGATCCTGATTTTTGGAAAGGGTGCCAAACATGTAAAAATTACGATGTACTTACAAGAACAAACCGAACCATGTGTTTGTGCACGGGGATGCTTTATGATCCAAAAGCAAAAAACAACAATGGTATTGTGGGGCGACTACAATCCTTTAAAAACGCATTTAAACTAGATAAAAAATGAAAAAATTAGTTTTAGCATATAGTGGCGGATTAGACACCTCTTACTGTGTAAAGTCGCTTAGCGAACAAGGGTATGAGGTCCATGCTGTTAGTGTGAACACAGGCGGATTTGACCAAGAAGAAGTGCAAGCCCTTGAAAAAAAGGCTATAGCACTTGGGGCGCATTCGTACACCAGCATTGAAGCTGTAGAAACCTTTTATCAAGATATTGTGAAATACTTGATTTTTGGAAATGTATTGAAAAACAATACCTACCCGCTTTCGGTTAGTGCCGAGCGTGTAACTCAAGCCGTGGCCATTGTAAGGCATGCAAAAGAAATTGGAGCAACATATATTGCCCATGGAAGTACAGGCGCTGGGAACGACCAAGTGCGTTTTGATTTGATTTTCCAAACCATGGCACCACAAATAGAAATTATTACGCCTATTCGTGATCAAAAACTTTCCAGAGAAGATGAGATAAACTATCTCGAGCAACATAGTGTAGATTGGTCTTGGGAGAAGGCACAGTATTCCATTAACAAAGGACTTTGGGGTACTTCGGTTGGTGGCAGGGAAACACTGAAGTCACAAAAGCCACTCCCCGATGCAGCGTATCCAAATCCGTGTACAAAAACAGCAGTTGAGCAAATCTCACTTCAGTTTGAAAAAGGCGAATTGATGGGTATCAACGACCAAAGCTATACGCCTGTTGCAGCAATTCAAACTTTACAAGAGCTTGCCGCACCCTTCGCCATTGGTCGTGATATTCATGTTGGCGACACCATTATTGGTATCAAAGGACGTGTTGGTTTTGAAGCAGCAGCCGCATTGCTAACCATCAAAGCACATCATTTGTTAGAAAAGCACACGCTTAGCAAATGGCAGTTGCATCATAAAGATTACATTGGTTCGTATTACGGGATGATGCTGCACGAAGGACAATACCTCGATCCTGTGATGCGTGATTTTGAGGCATTGTTAACCAACAGTCAAAATACCGTATCAGGAAGTGTTTTTGTTACCCTTCATCCATACCGATTTACTCTTGATGGCATAAAATCGAATTTTGATTTGATGGACAATTCGTTTGGCACCTATGGTGAAGCCAACGAAGCATGGAATGCAGAGGAAGCAAAAGGATTTATCAAACTGTCGGCGAATGCCGGAAAAATTTATCAGCATGTCAATAAATAACATATAAGTAGGCGTTATTGGTGGCGCAGGATATACAGGTGGCGAATTGCTTCGCTTGTTAGTCAATCACCCAAATGTAGAGATAGATTTTGTGTACAGTTCCACACAGGCTGGACAACCCATATCAGAAACACATCTAGATTTGGTTGGAATTTTAGACATGCCATTTTCGACTGAACTAAATCCAGAAATCGATGTACTGTTTTTATGCATGGGACATGGCAATTCTGCAATATTTTTACACGAACACACCATAAATGACAATACTAAAATCATTGATTTAAGTAATGATTTTCGTTTAACAGCAGACCGCAATTTTATAGGCAGGTCGTTTGTTTATGGACTACCTGAGGCAAATAAAAACATGATAAAATCAGCGCAGGCAATTGCCAATCCAGGGTGCTTTGCGACGGCAATTCAGTTAGCGTTATTACCACTTGCTGCAGCTAAAAAATTGCACAACGAAGTGCACGTAAACGCTATTACAGGAAGCACAGGTGCAGGAGTAGTGCCTTCGGCAACAAGTCATTTTAGCTGGAGAAATAACAACATTTCCTACTACAAACCCTTTGTGCATCAACATTTGGGAGAAATTGGCGAAACGCTTGCTCGTGCGCAAGGGTACTCATCAAAAATTCATTTTTTGCCTATACGAGGGAATTTCACGCGTGGCATATTCGCTACTGCATATACTGCATATGAAGGCAATCTTGAAAAGGCTTACTCACTTTATGAATCGTTTTATAAAGACAGTCCATTTACAGTAGTAAGCAAAAACAGTCTTGCGCTAAAGCAAGTGGTAAATACCAACAGGTGTTTGGTCCATTTGCATAAGCACGAGGGACAATTGCTCGTTACCAGTATTATTGACAATTTACTAAAAGGGGCTTCTGGACAAGCAGTAGAAAATATGAATTTGATGTTCGGTTGGGAGCAATCCACAGGATTAAACTTAAAATCAGCAACATTTTAACGAATAAAAAGCAGAATAATTAAATAATATCATCGAATGAAAATTGCCATTTTAGGAGCTGGGAATTTAGGGCTAAGCATCGCCCGAGGGCTGATCACAAATAACAGCATTACCAAGTTATATCTCACTCGTAGATCTGTTGACAGTATTGCCACGTGGAGCGAATATGCAAACACGCACATTACTGCAGACAATAAGAAAGCGGTGCGTGAATCTGACATTATCATTTTGGCTGTTCAGCCTAGACAGTTGGGGAAATTACTTGCTGAAATCAACGATTTACTCTTTGACAACCATGTACTTATTTCTACCGTAACAGGATTTTCTATTGTAAAAATGGAAGAGATTATAGGGAGAAATGTGCATATCATTCGATCCATGCCGAATACGGCAATTTCAGTAGGTAAATCCATGACGTGTTTGTGTGCAAACGACAAAGGCAAAGAAAGACTACCTGTTGCTGAAGCCATTTTTAATGGATTGGGAACAAGTATTATAATTGAGGAGCAACACATGCGTGCAGCTACGGTGATTTGCGCTTCTGGGATTGCGTTTTGGATGCGACTCATTCGTGCTACTACACAGGGGGGTGTTCAACTTGGATTTGATGCTGAGGAAGCCATGAAAATGTCGATGTATACCGCTATGGGCGCAGCATCGTTGCTTATTGAAACAGGGGCGCATCCTGAAGAAGAAATTGATAAAGTCACAACGCCTAGGGGCTGCACTATTGAAGGATTAAATGAGATGGAGCATCAAGGGTTAAGCTCATCGCTTATTCAAGGTATTGTGGCATCCTTCAAAAAAATTAACGAAATAGCACAAGACTAACATGCCATTATTTGATGTGTATCCGCTGTATGATGTAACGCCTGTTTGCGCCAAAGGAGTCCATGTTTATGGTGCAGACAGAAAAAAGTATTTGGATTTGTATGGTGGTCATGCGGTGATTAGCATTGGGCACCAACACCCTGTATACAAACGAAGGTTAAAAAAGCAAATCTCTAGAATTGGATTTTATTCCAATGCTATTCAAAATCCGTTACAAAAACAGTTGGCAAACGAAATTGAAGCACAATCGGATTGTAGAGGATATCAACTATTCATGTGTAGTTCAGGTGCAGAAGCCAACGAAAATGCACTTAAACTCGCCTCGTTTCATACAGAAAAATCAAAAATAGTTGCCTTTAAAAATGCTTTTCACGGCAGAACAAGTGCTGCGGTGGCAGCCACAGACACGCCCAAAATTATTGCACCTTTAAATGCACAACAAGAAGTCATTTTCTTGGAATTTGGTGATGAGGATGCATTAGAAAAAACATTGAGCAAAGAAGACGTTTGTGCGGTAATTATTGAAGCCATTCAAGGGGTGGGTGGATTAGATATGCCTTCTAAAAAATTTATGAAAAGTGTTGAAAAAGGATGTCGCAAATACAACAGTTGTCTAATAGCCGATGAAGTGCAATCTGGCTTTGGGCGTTCAGGAGCCTTTTTTGCATATCAACATTTTGGGGTAACTCCTGACATTATTTCTATGGCAAAAGGCATGGGTAACGGGTTTCCTGTGGGCGGAATTTTGGTGCATCCAAACATTGAGCCTTGGTATGGTATGTTGGGCACAACCTTTGGCGGAAATCACTTGGCGTGTCAGGCAAGTTTGGCAGTCTTAGAAGTATTGAAAAAGAAAAATCTTATTGAGCACGCAGCAAATCTTGGCGAAGCTTTTAAAGCACGAACCAAGACCATTAAAGGGATTAAAAAAGTAAAAGGACATGGGCTTATGCTCGGACTAGAATTTGATTTTGAAGTGAGTGAACTACGGAAAAAACTTATTTACGAACACCGCATTTTTACAGGTGGAAGTAGCAATAAAAAACTATTGCGTATACTACCTCCACTAACGATACAGCAAAAACATTTAGATCAATTTTTGGATGCTTTAAAACAATCACTATGACACAGTTTTTAACGCTTAATGACCTATCGGATTTT
>DLPY01000074.1:0-846 GCA_002478685.1 Flavobacteriaceae bacterium UBA7446 | reverse complement strand
ATGCGCAAGTATCCCTTGCGAAAAGCATCAAGGCAAACCCCTACCAATTTGAACTCCTTGGCAAACACAAAACGCTTGGGCTCTTGTTTTTTAATCCCAGCTTACGTACCCGTCTAAGCATGCAAAAAGCAGGACGTTTGTTAGGCATGGACGTTATGGTGATGAATTTCAGCAACGAAGCTTGGGCAATTGAATATGAAGACGCCACCATCATGGAAGGATTACGTTCTGAGCATGTAAAAGAAGCTGCGCAAGTGGTTTCACAATATTGTGATGTTGTAGGTATCAGGGCGTTTGCCACGCTAACGGATAAAGAAAAAGACGAGTCTGAGCAAGTGTTGCAAAAATTTATTGAATACGCATCTGTTCCCATTTTAAATATGGAAAGTGCTACAGCACACCCCTTGCAGGCGCTTGCCGATGCACTTACACTTTCGGAACAATCACTACCCAAAAAACCGAAAGTAGTGCTCACTTGGGCACCGCATCCAAAGGCATTGCCTCATGCGGTTGGAAATTCATTTACGCGTATGATGCAGCACATGAACGCTGATTTTGTTATTGCTAACCCTGAGGGGTATGATTTGGATACACGAATCACAAAAGATATTACTGTGGTGCATAATCAAAATGAAGCGCTTAAAGATGCTGATATCGTATATGCTAAAAATTGGTCGTCGTATAAACAGTACGGACAGATTTTAAGAACAGATAACGAATGGATGCTCACAACTGAAAAAATGGCATTGACAGCTAACGCCAAATTTATGCACTGCTTGCCTATCAGAAGGAATGTAGTGGTGGCAGATGGTGTGTTGGACCATCCGAATCCCATCGTAATTGAAC